>JAADFQ010000110.1:22224-46733 GCA_013152835.1 FCB group bacterium | reverse complement strand
TCCGCTTCCGATCGCCGCAATCGTATGGGTTTCATCGTCAACGGATTTGGATATGCGTCCACTACGTCGGAAACCAGGGTGCCTCCGGCATACTGTTGCAATAAACTCACGATCCGGTAAAATGCCGGTGCAACACCGTCAGGATCCGCCCCTCGTTCGAAGCGACGTGAAGCCTCCGTAAGTAATCCCAGAGATTTTGATCCCTTGCGAATCGTCACCGGGTCGAAATAGGCGCTTTCAATCAGAACTGTGCGGGTAGATTCGGTAACCGCTGAATCTTCCCCGCCCATGATTCCGGCCAATGCTACCGGGGTTTTCCCGTTGGTAATCAACAGATGATGGGTATTTAATACATGCTCCACTTCATCCAGTGTTTTGAATTTTTCCCCGGCGGTGGCAAACCGAACCAGAACTTCCCGCGATCCGAACCGGTCCAGATCGAAAATGTGCGTCGGATGACCCATTTCCAATAACACGTAGTTGGAAATATCCACCAGATTATTTATCGAACGTTGTCCGGCCGCTTCCAGGTGGCGGACCATCCATTCCGGCGAAGGTCCCACCTGTACATTGGACACAATCCCCGCCAGGTAACGCGGGCAACCTTCCGGCGCATCCAGCGTAATACGAAGCATTTCATCGGTGGATGCAGGCGGAATTGATGCATAATCAGGCAACCGCAGTTCGCGACCTGTTTTGGCGGCGATTTCCCGGGCGATGCCAATATGGGAAAGAGCATCCGGACGATTCGGCGTAATATCCAACTCGAGAGCGGCCACAATGGGATTCAGGATTTCACTAATCGGCAGGCCCGGTTCCGTTGTGGCAGGTAAAATCAATATGCCCTCATGCTGGTCGGAAATACCCAATTCCCGTTCGGAGCATAACATTCCGAAGCTGACTTCGCCACGAATCTTGGCTTTTTTAATTTTAAATCCGCCGGGAAGGATTGCACCGATTTTCGCCAACGGAACCATTTGTCCCGCCGCTACATTCGGCGCACCGCAAACGATCGATAAGGTTTCCTCTCCATCGTCGACCTGGCAAAGATGCAATTTATCGGCGTTGGGATGTTTTTCAACCGACCGTATCCGGGCGGTAATGACGCCTGAAATCGTCGACAAGTCAGTAACAATTTCGGCCTCAAAACCTAATAAGGTGAGCATCTCCGCCAGTTCTTCGGGCGATTCCTGGATATCCACATATTGCCGCAGCCAGTTAATGGAAATGCGCATTAAAACTGCTCCAGAAAACGAACATCGTTTTGATAAAACAGGCGGATGTCCTGAATATGATATTTCAACATGGTAATCCGTTCGATTCCCAGCCCAAAGGCATAGCCGTGCCATTCGGCGGGATCGTACCCCACATTTTCAAAGACGGCCGGGTCCACCATCCCACAACCCAGGATTTCCATCCATTGATTTCGTTCTTCATTCCATAAATCCACTTCAGCACTGGGTTCGGTGAAGGGGAAAAAGCTGGGGCGAAATCTAATTTTTGCATCCGGTCCGAATAACTGGTGAATAAAATATTCCAGCGTTCCTTTCAGCTCGGTGAACGTAACCTGCCGGTCCACATAGAGTCCTTCGATCTGATGAAATAAACAATAACTCTTAAAACTGATCGCTTCGTTTCGATACACGCGTCCCGGAACAATATACCGCAACGGTGGTGAATTCTCTTCCATCAAATGAATTTGCACATTGGACGTATGGGTCCGGAGAACGATATTTTTTTCGATAAAAAAAGTATCCTGCATATCCCGGGCCGGATGATGTTCGGGAATATTCAGGGCCTGAAAATTATGGAAATCGTCTTCAACCTCGGGACCGTAGGCCACGGAAAACCCGATCCGGGTAAAGATTTCTTTGATTTCATCCAGCGTTTGTGTGAGGGGATGATTCTTCCCCAATCGGAACGGATAGCCGGGTAAAGAATAATCGAAGGAAGTTTCCTGAGCGGAACCCGACTCCGATTGCTGTTGGGCTACGGCGGTATTGAACTGTTCGGTAATTTCCTTTTTCAGCCGGTTTAATTCCTGGCCGTAGCGCGGTTTTTCCTCGGATGGAACCTGGGCAAATTGTGCGAAAAGTTTGGCAATCGCGCCCTTCCGTCCCAAAAATCGTACCCGCAGGGATTCTACATCTTGAGGATTGTCGGGAAAAGAACCGAGAGCGGCCCGAAATTCACTCCGGACCGCTTCGATACTGTCCTTCAGCGGCATATCAGCTTTGGATCGTATTCACCAGTTCTGCAAAAGCCTGTGGTTCATTGACCGCCAAATGGGCCAGAACCTTTCGATTGAGATCGATCTCTTTGGCTTTGAGACCAGCGATAAAAGCAGAATAAGACATTCCATTTAGCCGGGCCGCGGCGTTAATGCGTGAAATCCATAGCCGGCGAAACTGACGTTTCTTCTGGCGACGATCCCGATAGGCATAAACACCTGCTTTTAGGACTGCATCTTTCGCAGCCTTAAAATTGCGGCTCCGGGTACCATAGTAACCCTTGGCCTGCTTTACGATTTTCCGATGCCGTCTATGTCGCGGAACTGAACTATTGGCTCTTGGCATGGCAAGACTCCTTATTCACCCAACATCCGCCGTACCCGTTTTGCTTCCGCGGGGGCAACAATTGCTGAATGCCGCATTTTCCGCTTGGCTGTTTTCGGGCGTCGGATGAGCATGTGTCTATGGTTTGCTTTGTTCCGTTTCAATTTCCCCGACCCGGTGAGCGTAAATCGTTTCGCTGCACTGCGACGGGTTTTCATTTTAGGCATACCTGTTTTCTCCTATTTACTGGTGAAAATCACGTGCATTTGGCGGCCTTCCAGTGGATTTCTTTTCTCCACCACGGCCACATCGCTCAGGATCTCTTCAACGCGGTCCATGACCGCTTCACCAAGATCAATCCGGGTCATTTCCCGGCCTCTGAAACGTAACGTGACTTTCAACTTACATCCATCTTTCAGAAATTTTTTCCCCATCGATAATTTTGTATCCAAATCATGATCGTCAATGTGAGGACGCAATCGAACTTCTTTTATTTTAATCACGTGTTGTTTCTTTTTACTCTGTTGCGCCTTCTTTTTTTCCTCGTATTTCAATTTCCCGTAGTCCAGAATCCGGCAAACCGGCGGTTTCGCGTTGGGGGCTACTTCCATCAGGTCCAGATTTTCTTCCTGGGCCAGGTTTAAGGCTTCGTCTAATGAAACAATACCTAATTGTTCTCCATCCACACTGATCAGGCGAACTTCTTTCGCCTCGATTTTTTCGTTAATACGTGTTTTATCTAGTTTTGCGATGAGGGAGTCTCCTTTGTTTGATTTCTTCAACAAATCGGGGGATGAGCGTATCCATGTTCACGGAGCCCAAATCACCTTCAAACCGTCGTCGCAAAGAGACGGTTCGATCCCGGGCTTCCCGTTCCCCGATAATTAACATGATCGGAATTCGCTTCAATTCCGATTGGCGAATTTTAGCTCCGATTTTATCCGGACGGGTATCCAAATCTGCCCGGATGTTATGCTCAATGAGTAGCGACTGAACTTCCCTGGCATACGCTAACGATTTCTCAGACACCGGAAGGACAGCGACCTGAATGGGTGCCAGCCAAAGCGGAAAATCGCCGCCAAAATGTTCGATTAAAAAGCCAATAAAACGTTCATGGGTTCCCAGCGGCGCCCGATGAATACACAACGGTGTCTGTTCATGACCCGCTTCGTCCGTATACGTCAAATTAAATCGTTCCGGAATAGCGAAATCTACCTGATTGGTGGCCAGGGTAAACTCACGACCGATGGCACTCCAGACCTGAACATCGATTTTCGGTCCGTAAAAGGCCGCTTCTCCGGGGATTTCCGTGTAATTCAGATTCCCTTCCTGAAGGGCTTCCCGGACCGCTTGCTCCGTCTGTAACCAGAGTTCCGGAGCATTGATATATTTTCCACCAAGTTCGGCGGGATCGTGAAGGCTGAGACGCATTTCATATTTTTCAATACCAAATATCTTGAAGTAATAGAGATATAATTTACAGACATCCAGAAATTCCTGTTTGAACTGGTCCTGAGTGCAATAAATATGTGCGTCATTCATCTGCATACTTCTGACGCGCATCAGACCAAATAGCTGTCCCGACTTTTCATACCGATAACAGGCGCCATACTCCGCCAGTCGTATCGGCAAATCCCGGTAACTCCGGGGTAAGGCTGCGTAAATTTTATGATGATGAGGACAATTCATGGGTTTCACGTAATAATCGATCCCGTCCACATCCATGGCGGGGTACATGCTGTCCTTGTAATGCTCCAGATGTCCGGACCGTTCGTACAACTTCCCTTTCGTCAGGTGGGGAGTCCGTACGCGGAGATAACCCGCTTTTCGCTCCGTTTCCTTGGCCAGGGATTCCAACTCTTCCACCAGTATAGTTCCATTGGGTAACCAGAGCGGCAGACCGGGACCCACTTCTTCGTCAAACGTGAATAATTCCAGTTCTTTTCCCAGTTTCCGGTGATCTCTTTTTTTAGCTTCTTCCAGTTGGTACAGGTAATCCTTGAGCCCCTGTTTGGTAGCAAATGCAGTACCGTAAATTCGCTGCAACATTTTATTTTTCTCGTCGCCGCGCCAGTAGGCACCGGAAGAATCCAATAATTTAAAATATTTTATTTTTCCCGTATCAGGAACATGCGGGCCCCGACATAAATCGACAAAATCTCCCTGGGAATAAGCGGAGATAATATCGTCTTCGGGAATCGCCTCCAGGATTTCCACCTTATAAGATTCATTCATGGAAGAAAAAAGGTTCAGGGCTTCCTGCCGAGTCAATTCTTTCCGGCTGATGGATAGTTTCCGCCGGGCAATCTCTTTCATCTTCGCTTCAATACTACGCAAATCCTCTTCGGAAAACGTACCTTCAATATCAAAATCATAATAGAAACGATTCTGAATGGCCGGACCGATCGTCACTTTCGCATCCGGAAATAACTCCTTGACGGCCTGAGCCATTAAATGAGCGGTACTGTGGAGTAAAACTTCATGACCTTGCGGCGATTCTCCCGTGAGAATATTTACCTGACTGTTTTCAGACAGGGGAACCGTTAAATCCCGGACTATTCCATTGACTTCCGCGGCAACGGCCGATTGCGCCAGCCGGGGGCCAATGGATTCGGCAATCGCCAGAGGCGTGATTCCCTGTTCGTAGGTACGTTGGGTTTTATCGGGGAAGGTTACTGATATTGTATTCATTGGGATGGTCGGGAAAAAGACAAATTAAAAGCAAAAATTGATCGAGTAGTCCCGGGACACGTTTTGGGAACGTGCCTTGATCGAAAATTTCATATTTTTTCGGGATAATCTCATGTGCATCGGTTATGTGTGGGCGATGACGGAGTTGAACCGCCGACCTCTTGCATGTCAAGCAAGCGCTCTAACCAACTGAGCTAATCGCCCATTTTCATTCCTGAAAAAGCCGTGGAATTTAATAATAGAATGGGTGATTTACAGAGAAAGAATTCGATATTGAGATTAGTTTTTTAAAGCCAGAAACGTTTCGTATACGGTCCCGTTTTCCAGTGTTTCGATGGCCTTGCTGACGGCCGGATCATAGGCCAGACCTACGTGGATACGGCCCCTGGTTCCTTCCATTTGCCGGGCAAATTCCTGGATCAATCCTTCCTTTAGAAATGTCTCTTCTTCCTCATAAAGGGCCGCTTCACGGGATTGAATTGCTTTTTCAACAACTCCCCTAACCCCTGATAATTCATCAGATAATGTTTTATCTTCAAGTAACTTATCAAAACCATCCTCCAACTCGGATTCGCCGGATAACCGGATGTCCGGGTTGGCGGCAAGGAGATAATCCCGGAAAGACCGGTATAACGTGGAATCATTTAATACTTCATCTAAGCTGGTATACTGATCCCGATGCTCCAGAACGTAGTCAAAGAACAATCCTGTTCTCCACGCTGTCTGCGTCAGGATGGGCAGAGTTCGCCCCTCCACCTTCTGATCGGGATGAATGCCACCGCCACCCTTCACCGGTCGTCCGTGATTTGTATAATACAACGAATCCATTGCATCCGGGGGAATGATCAATTCCGGATCGACGTAGCCGGGTTTTTGAATCAGCCGACCGCTGGGGATATAATACTTAGCCGTCGTAATCTTTAATGCACTTTTAGAATCCACATCCAGCACCGATTGTACCAGTCCTTTTCCAAAGCTGGATTGTCCGATGATGACTCCCCGGTCCAGATCCTGAATTGCTCCCGCGACAATTTCGCTGGCGGAAGCGCTCCCACCGTTAATTAATACGGCAATTTTGACCGTTTCAGGAACCAACGGATTATTTTCCGACTTAAAATTGCGGTTCGATGAACTGGTTCTCCCGCGTGTTGACAACAGCGTCTCTCCTTTGGGGATAATCATATCCAGAATATCAATGGCTGAATTCAACAATCCGCCGGGATTATCCCTCAAATCCAGGATAATACTGTTTACATTTTGAGCTAACAGTGATTTGAAGGCGGTTTCCATTTCCGTTGGTGCATTCCGGGAAAATCGTGTCAATCGAATATACCCCACGCCGGGAGCGATCGTATCCGCGTAAGCAACATCTTTCACTTTAATATTTTCGCGCCGGAGAACGAAGTCAATTTCGTGATCCAACCCATAACGTTGAATCGTCAGGGTAACGTTGGAACCTTTGGGCCCCCGAATGAGTGACGACGCCTTATGCAGACTTATATCCGTTGCATCGAGGGAATCGATTTTTGTGATGACGTCTCCACTCAGAATACCGGCCCTGAGAGCCGGAGAATTTTCCATGGGAGCAATGACGGTTAATTCATCATTTTGTTTTCCGATCTGTATCCCAACTCCTCCGTACGACCCATTGGTCAGGAGTTTAAGTCCTTCCTGTTCATCATCTTCCATGAAGACGGTATAGGGGTCCATCTTTTCTACCAATTCATGAATACTCTCACTGGCAAATGTATCGATATTAATTTCGTCAACATAATTCAGAAGCAAATATTTATATACGTCATTAAATCGTTTCTGTGATCGGGCAATTTTCCGGAGGAGTTCGGATTTCCCGGCACCGAAGGAGAACAGGGCCACCAGGAGTAGCAATAGGCCCGAATAAAGCCATTTTCGGGATTGATTTGTTTTTTTCATATGAATGATCGTCGTGTTAATTCTGTTAAAATATTCTGATGGATATTTTCGATAGTATCGGCACCGTCCAGCGTGATGAATCGCCCCGGAAATCGTACGGCCAATTCAAGATATTGCTGCCGCACCCGTTTTTGAAAATCTATCCCCTCGGCTTCTATCTTATCCGGACGCGTTTTCAGTCTCCGGTGACCTTCGATGGGATCGATATCGACGAAGAAGGTTACATCCGGTTCCGTAGATTGCGTGGCAAATTGATTCAGTGTAATCAACCAGTCCATATCCAACCCGCGACCAGCGCCCTGATAGGCCAGCGTAGAATCGGAATAACGGTCAGAAATGACCCAGGTTCCCGCCTTCAGCCAAGGCAGGATTTTCGTATGCGTCAACTGGGCCCGGGCAGCACACATGAGTAATGCTTCGGTTCGTGCTGACAACTGTAAATCACGTCGATGTAACAATAATTTCCGGATCGCTTCTGAGGCTTTTGTGCCACCCGGTTCCCGGACACATTCAACGGAGAGTTGATGTGACAGCAATTTATCACGTAATAATTCGACCTGCGTGGATTTGCCACATCCGTCAATTCCTTCGAAGGTAATCAGTTTCCCTGATTTAGAAATAGACATTCGGGTCATCCTTTCCCACCAAAATTACACATTCACCGCGGGCCTGATGTTCTTCAAAGGCGGTTCCCAATGTTTGCAGGGTTCCACGGGTAATTTCTTCATGAATTTTTGTCAGTTCACGACAAACAGCCGCCGGTCTGTCCCCTAAAGTGGCAGCTAAATCTTTCAACGTCCGGGCCAGTCTTCGGGGACTTTCATAGAGGACAATCGTCGCCGGAATATTCTTCAGCATCTGCAAACGACCGCGGCGACCCTTTTTGGGTGGCAGGAATCCTTCGAATAAAAACCGGTCCGTAGGCAATCCGGATGATACCAGGGCGGTGATGACCGCGGTAGGTCCCGGAACTACTTCGACGGTAATATCCTCCTTAAGAACAGCCCGGATCAGCTTATAAGCCGGATCGGAAATCCCGGGTGTTCCCGCATCGGTTACTACGGCGATATCCTGGCCGGATTGAAGATGGTTGACAATTTGAGGAATGCGCGTAAACCGGTTATGTTCAAAATAGCTCAGACAAGGCGTATCAATCTCATAATGATTTAACAAGACCCTGGTATGCCGTGTATCCTCCGCTGCAATCAACGGCACCGCTTTTAATAATTCGACGGCCCGATAGGAGATGTCTCCGAGATTTCCGATCGGCGTGGCAACAATATAGGCTTTTCCCTGGGTTGGGGATGGCGTCACAACTGGTTTATTGCCTTCCCGATCATATCAATTCCCAGGTCGATTTCATCCCGCGAAATATTCAAATGCGGACGGAAACGAATGGACGTATGCCCACAGCCCAGAATAAGCGCCCCTTCCCTGCCAATGTTCGCAACCAATTTGTCCCGCGTCTCTCCATCCGGAAGATCGAAGGCACACATGAGACCTTTCCCGCGAACGTTGCTGATCAGATCCGGATATTTCGTGTGCAGCGTTTCCAGTTTTTTCAAAAGATAGATACCCTGTTCGGCGGCTTTTTGCACCAGATTTTCTTTTTGAATCACTTCCATATAGAGGGTAAAGCGCACCATGTCGGCCAGATTTCCACCCCAGGTGGAATTGATGCGGGAGGATTCTTTAAAGACATGCTGATCCACTTCATCCAATCGCCGGGAAGCAAATATCCCGCAAACCTGGGTTTTCTTCCCGAAACTGATAATGTCCGGCCGCGCGTCGGGTCCGAAATGCTCGTAGGCCCACATTTTCCCGGTGATACCGACGCCGCTCTGAACTTCATCGTAAATAAGTAAAAATTCGTATTCATCAGCCAGTTTTCGTAACTCAATCATGAATTCCGGCCGAAAATGATTATCGCCGCCTTCGCCCTGGATCGGTTCAATGATCAGGGCAGCTATGTCATCGGAATCTTTTTGCAAAACGGTCCTAATCTCCGAAAGGGCTTTTTCCTCGGCCGCTTTCACCGTGGTCAGATGATCTTCATTCAACGGGAAAATCATTTTTGGCGTCAAAATTCGCGGCCAGTCGAACCGCGGGAAGTAGGCTGTTTTCCGTTTATCGGGAGAGTCGGTCATGGAAAGTGTATATCCGGTCCGGCCGTGGAAACATTCCTTAAAATGAATGACCTTTGATCCTTTGGCCGGTTTCCCCTGTTGCAGGTTTTTCCGGACTTTCCAGTCAAAGGCTGCCTTGAGTGCATTCTCTACTGCCAACGCACCTCCTTCCACGAAAAAGGAATAGGGCAGGTAATCCGGCTGTACAACATCAGCCATTGTCTCCACGAATTCAGCCATGGGAACGGAATAAATATCCGAATTCGTCGGCTTATTGATTACTGCCGTTAAAAGTCGATCCTTTTGAGCGCGCACTGCCGGATGATTGTATCCGATCGATAAAGAGGCAAACATGGAGAATAAATCGAGGTATTCTTTCCCCGTTACGGCATCCACCAGCCAGGATCCATGACTTTTTTCCAGATCAATGACCGGTTCGAGACCGTCAGCCAGCATATGTTTACCCAGCGTTTCATGAACGCGATCCGCAGAAATGTGTATCATTAGTCGTTTTTTCCTTCTCGGTTAATCATTTAAATCGAAAGTAATTCCCTGAGCCAGCGGTAATTCGGAGCTCCAGTTAATGGTATTGGTCTGTCGCCGCATATATTGTTTCCAGGCATCGGAGCCCGATTCCCTTCCGCCACCGGTTTCTTTTTCGCCACCGAATGCGCCCCCAATTTCAGCCCCTGAGGTGCCGATATTGATGTTTGCAATCCCGCAGTCGCTTCCGCGGGCCGACAGAAATTGTTCAGCATGTAAGAGATTCGTAGTGAACATGGCGGAGGATAGTCCCTGGGGTACATCATTATGAATGGCCAGCGCTTCGTCCAGGTCTTTGTAGGGAATCACGTACAGGATCGGTGCAAATGTTTCTTCCTGGATAATGTCCCAATCGTTTTCACCGACCACGATTACAGGTTCCACAAAATATCCCTTCCGTTCGATAACGTTGCCACCATAGATGATCTCCCCGTTTTTCTCGCGGATTTTTTCCAGGGCGCGTAAGTAGAGATCCACGGTTCCCTGGTTGATTACCGGTCCCATTAGCGTACGCTCATCCAGGGGATCGCCGATGCGAACCTGTTTGTAAGCATGAACAAGGCGCTCCAGTAATTCATCCTTGCGACTTTCATGAACAATGACCCGCCGCGTGGAGGTACACCGTTGACCGGCCGTACCTACCGCTCCGAAGACCACCGATGGAATGACCATTTCCATGTCGGCGGTTTCATCCACAATTATGGCGTTATTACCCCCAAGTTCAAGAATAGTGCGACCCAGTCGGCGGGCGACCACTTCACTCACCCGTTTTCCCATGGCTGTTGACCCGGTAAACGACACCAGGGGAATACGTTTATCATTGATCAGCCGTTCACCAATGGTTGATCCGCGACCGATTACGAGACTGAATATTCCGGGATATCCATGGGTTTTCAGGACATCATTACAAATGTTCTGAACGGCAATAGCCGATAAGGGAACGGAAGATGAAGGTTTCCAGATCACCGTATCGCCAGCAATGGCGGCAATAAATGCATTCCAGGCCCAGACTGCCACCGGAAAATTGAATGCGGAAATAACCCCGACTATTCCCAGGGGATGATACTGTTCATACATGCGATGATCCGGGCGTTCCGAATGCATGGATTTTCCATACAGCATTCGGGATTGGCCCACGGCAAAGTCAGCGATGTCGATCATTTCCTGAACTTCTCCGTCGCCTTCCGCCTTGATTTTTCCCATTTCCAGGGTGACCAGACTCCCGAGAGCATCCTTCTTTTCCCGGAGCGCGTTTCCCATTTCGCGGACCAGTTGCCCCCGGAGTGGTGCCGGAACTTTCCGCCATTCAAGAAATGCCCGATGGGACGCTTCCATGATGCGTTCATAATCATCGGCAGAACAAAGATTCACCGAGGCAATGCATTCACCGGTAGTGGGGTTAATGGAATCAATCGTTCCTTCGGATGTCGATTTTAACCATCCTTCAGGGCCACTACAGGCCCCTGGATTCCTATCTTCAATTCCAAGGGTTTCCAGGATATTCATTTATCACTCCATATCTTTGTAATTGGTTCCCCCACCGAAATAATGATGCGCCGTTTTTTCATCGGCCTCTGACCTGTAATGGTTGCGCCAATTACCGCCTTCTGAATGTGCCCACATCCAATATTTCGGAAAGTAATAAATCCTGACGGTAAATTCGGCTTCAGGGTTGAAATATTTGCCGGGAATATTACGAATTCCGCACGTTATTCGGAATCAATGGAATCGGCATGTTTTATGTTTGTTTATACGTGTCCCGAATAAGGTTTATAACGTCGCGCCGCAGAGCGTAGCGACGAGAAGAAAAACTGTATAGCAATAATCAGCGCTGTAAAAAAAAGGCCGATTATTTATCGGCCTTTTTTAATCAACAGGAACTTTTATTCAGTCGTGGGTGGGGGAGCTTGTTTCTCCTTAAAGGCTGAATATCCAAGCAATGCCACCATGACAATCATAATCCAGATTGTCGCATGGTGATAACCGGCCTTGGAATAGTCGATCAGGTCGATGAAACGTCCGATCAGGAGAGAAATACGACCCATAACGGCAAACCCGAAGCTGGCGCCGAAGCTGATCATCAGGAAGTAGATTCCCAGACGACCTACCTTCCCCAGAATACCGGTGTGTTCCTTGGAAAAATAGAAATAAATCAACCCGCTAATCGTACCCACCACAATGATCAGGCTGTTAAAAATACTATCGCCCAACAGGTTGAAAAAAGGCAGACCGCCCACGAATTGTACCGCCGATCCTTTGATTTGTCCGATCACATTAGAATTCAGAAAACCGTAGGCTCTCAATCCGGCGGCCATACCTACCGTATAGGCAATACCCCAGCGGGCAAACCAACTCAGTTTGGATGAAATACTTAACAACATCATGATACCCAGCAGGAAAGGAATGATGTAAATCAAATGCATCCCATGACCCTTATCAATTCCGCCAGCGGGAAAAACGGCCGGGAGAACGGCTCCAAGGACATTATAGATTCCGTACCAGACACTCATCAGACCGCCGCTCATTTCGGAAGCTTCCAGCTTTGGCCAGAGCCGTCCAAACAGATTGGGCTGGATCTGTGTCCAGAAGAACATGGATGTCCAATAACCGGCGGATACACCGACAAAAATGTGTTCGGCTATTTTATAAAACGGATTATCTTTGTACAGGTAGGAAAAAATCGCCAGGGTCAGAAAAGCGGCGACCCAACCTCCAAATATTTCTGTTCCACTCATAATGATATTCTCCGTTTAATATTTTTTTGCGCGTTTGCGTTCAATGAAAAAGCCGATATTTCCCAATACGATGAATAACACGATCACAATATGAGCAATCGACTGAGCATCCATCCCACTGGTTCCGATTCCCGGTTGCCCGATCAAGGCTTCATATTCGGCCGCTCCGGGCATACCGGCAAGAATCCCTTTCACCTGACCGGACTGCACATACGGCATCACCTCATTTACCTGGATAGACGTGGTCCCGGTACTCATGGGAACACCGGTGGGATCGGAAGCATATTGCACCCATTCCACGGTTCCCGGATATCCCGCAGAGGCTGAGAACAGGAAATTGAAGTCCGCGAATTTATTCACGCCATCCATCATGGGAATCTCATCAATCAGCGTTCCCCGGGCATCCACGGTATACATTTTCCGGATATTACTGACAACACCCTTCACGACGGCTTCATTCCCGGGACGAAAACCGAGGAGTACGTAATCTTCCCCATATTTGAGTTTAAATTCATTTTCCGCCACCTGATTCAGAGCTTCTTCGGCCATGAATTGACCATCCGGCCAAAGACAGATTACATAGACTTTCTGGTGATTTCGGAACAGGTGTCGCAATATGGCGATGGTCATGGGGTGAATTTCCGGTTTCGTGCTGGGACCATATTCAAAGGAAACCAGCACCTTGGAATTCTCCGGCAATTCCTCGATTGCATTATAGGCCACCTGAGTGGCATTCGTCGGGCGAATCGGTAATCCCAGGGGGAAGAATAATGGCAGGGCCACGACGACAGCAATAATCAGGAAAATCCAACGACGGTCCAGTTTTCCTAACTTAAGAATCAGATCTTCTAAATATCTCATGGCTATTCTCCAATATAGGATTTTTCAATTCCCAAAATATATCGGATTGACGTGGAAATAATCCCTAGTCCGATACCGATCATAATGGCCCGCGCGCCGGCCACATTGGGGAAATTGTAAATCCAGTCCTGTAATACGGGCAAATACAGAATTTGTGGTTGGTCCACCGGCCAGCCGGTGATGAAACCGGCGATAGTAATCAGGAGTAATCCCCCGCCGACCGTGGCGAAGGTTATCGTTCGGTTCTTATAGGTCTGATTCACCACGACGCCGATGATCAACATTAACATGTACATAATGAACCAGGTGGATATTTTACTGCCAATGGGAACCCGGCCCAGCATAATAATAATACCGCCGACCAGGAGCAGCGTCGCTTCGAAATTCCGGATTCGGAAAGCCCGGTAGGATGCGGAGGCCACAAAGAAGGCCAGCAGGGCAAACATGGTGGCGCTCAAGGGGGTGAATATTTTATAAAACATCCAATTGAATAAACTACCCCGGTAGGATATATGGGAACCCCAGTCAACCGGATTTACAATGACTTTGGCTCCGGCGTTTTCCAAGGTTTCTTTCACCGAATTGGCTCCACCTGCCGTCCAGTATGGTTCATCCATCATATAGGTGTCCGAGGGAGTAATGATTGAAACAATGGAAGTAGTTGCATCCAGGGACTTATTGATTTCAGGGGCCAATATTCGGGCAACAGCCGCGGGGTTGTTCCCCGGATCGGTTACTTCCAGAGTGTAGGCGCCGCGCATTCCAAATCCGGCCAGCATGGCGAAAGCAAATCCCAGGATAGCCAGGACACTATACTGCCAGCCTTTTTTCCGACGCAATATTTTTTGTCCCTGAAGTTTCAGCAAGTTCAGCGCGCCAAGAAAAATGGCAAAGCTGGCAAGAATATCAAACCATTGTGTCGCATCATCATTTACAAACGTTTCAATGGCGGGATTATCCACAAACCATCCAAACAAAGTAATAAATCCGACAACGGTTACAATGGCAATCGGAATTTGTCGTTTCCAAAACATAATCGTGTCTCTCCTATTGGATGGTTAAAAAGTCCAGGACATTCCAACCCATCCATCCCATTTCGTTTAAAAACCGGAAGACGGTTGCCAGAACAATCGCAGAAATAATAATCACCTTAAGCACATCCTGCCCCTTTACTCCGCCCAGCAGCTCGGGTTTTTGCGACAGATAAGCGCTGGCGGCAAAGAATTCTTCACCGATCAGCGTATAGTCGCAGGCCGTGACAAAGAACGGTATTTGCGAAGGTGACGCCGTACCGGCGATTTGAATCGCGCCGATGGAATTGCCGGTTTCCGCTAGGATCAGGGATTCGGCATAGAATTTCCCCATATACAGACAGGCGGCGGGCTTTTCCCGGTTCATAATACCGTTGACACCGGCGGCATAGGCAAATTGATCATCGGTCAAATAATGGACCATGTCATCGTGAAATAAATCCGGACGACCCTCAATTAAATAAGATTCTTTACAGGATTCGCGGGCCGCTTTCATCACAATGGAACGGGACACGGGAACGTTGAGGGGTGTTTCGTACCGGGATGTCATGCGGGACACATAGCCCAGAATGATGACTCCGGCCACCGTCTCGACCTGGTCCATATCCATGATTCCGGGGACATACAGTACTTCCTTACCCATTTCCGTACTACGTCCCACCGCCTCTTCTATCGCTTTCAGACCGGGAATCGTTCGTAAAAAGATTTTTTCGCCCCGCTCCGCTACACGGATATAATAGATCAAAGTGCCCATCATTAACAGGACGGCAAAAAACATGACGATCCGATCGGACTTAAAAATCGGATGTCCCAAATACCAGTACACGATGAACACCAGCGCTAAGCCGGCAACCACCGTCCAGAATTTTTGATCTTTCACTGGGTGGGTTCCTCCTTGTTGGGTTTGGATTCCTGATCTAACCGTTCAATTTCTGATATCAGGAATTCAACATTGTCTGGTTCTTCAAAAAGTTCGCTGGCGCGGTAATACCCGTCCGTGCGAATAAAAGCATTCACAATCGGTCCGAAAAAGACCATCGCGTGTGATCCAAGTAAAGAGATCGGTTTGACCATCTCCAGGAAGAAAACGGCCGGTGTCACCAGTCCGGTCGAATGGATTTTGGCGGCCATTCTGGTGAGAAAAGCTTCATCTTCCGGAGTTCGGATGGGTTCGAGAGTGGCTGTATTCAAAAGCGATTCAGTTGGTTTCGACCATTTCCAGATTGGATCGGGGAATGGTATATACTTTCCCGTCGATTTCTACTTCCGCGACACGAACCATAGTTTCAGATTCCATTTTTTGTAGCTCCGGTGGAAGACTGACAATGGTTCCCAGGAATCCGAAATACGGTGCGCGAATGATCCGTACCAAACTCCCGGCTTTTATACCTTCGGTCGTCGCAGCCCGTTTATGTGCGCCGGTAAGTTCGGCATCTTTTAAAGGAATAACAATCTCGGGACGGATGACCCCGGCACGGATTTGCGTAGCGCCGTTGATGGAGACGCTGTGGCCGTCAAATTGTTTTAATAAGTCAAATGTACGATCACCCATTTTAATTTTCCCATAACCCTCGGTTACTACCAGCGGAGTACCAATATCTTCCGATCCTGTGATGGCCACACCCAGGGTATAACCCAGAATCGGTTCCAGATCGGAATAATTGAACCCGCCGACGACGACTCCGGCAACTTTGGCGGCAATCGCCTTTTGATAGGCCTCCAGACTGATAAATGAACCTCCGACGATAATTTTCCCGGATAATTCCGCAGATATCATGTCCGGAGTAATCTCTTCGTCACGGGAAGATACGATAATTTTCAACTCGCCCTGACTCTCACCGCCAATTCCAAATATACCCTGTATGAAAGCGCCTTTGGTGGCAATCGTTACACCTTCTTCCGGCAGGATCGATTCAACCTTCCCCCGCATATAGGCATCCACTTCCACGGGGATCGGTGCTTCCCGGAAAACGGCTTGTCCTGTCACTTCGGAAATCGATTCGAAGGTACCATCCACAGGAGCTTTGACACTGGATTTGAAAAAGCCAAACAAACCTTTTGTTTCGGCAATCAACTCGTCCTTTGTAACGGCCGTTCCAATGGAAATGATCATTACGTCATTTACGTCGCCAGGATCAATATTCAATATATTAGCGATATTGACCATTTGGACATTACCCGGTAAATCGGTTTTGGCCACAACATCGGAAGGTAAAACTGTTTGCCCCTGGGTTACGACCACCTCACCTTTTAAAGGCAATACGCGGTCTTTAGTGACTATTGTTTCACGTAAGACTTTAAGTCCGGGAGTATAAGAATGTGCCATGTTAGCTTTTTTCCCCTTTCAAGACTGAATTTCAGGGTATTCGTTCACGGCCTGGGACCATCGGGTCAATTGGTGTATTCGTTCGTCGGATTCCGCCGGTAAAACCAGTGGACGGCCACGCCCGTCGATCAGGATGCCCACCACGCCTCCGTAAATCTCCGTATCAATGGAAACACCCTTTCCGGCGCCGATATCCATATTTTTAGCAGGTATTAACTGTGCTTTTATCGGTTCGTAGGGAGCTTGAATCATCTTCAGCTCACCCGCTTTTATTTCGTGCGTTTCCGTGTGGCCATCTTTGAAAGTTAAGGTAGTTGTCAACAACTGGGCGCCCGGTTTAATCTTTCCCACCGGAGCCAGACAGGTTCCCAACCGGATCAGGCAATCTTTTTCAAACACTTCCAGCGCCGCTCTTCGGGCGCTTTCCGCAATCCCTTCCTTATCAATATTCGCCAATACCCCCAGTTGAGGCATCATAAATATCGAATCAACAGCCAACTGGGTAATCCCTTCCGGTAAAAAGGCATCGATCAGCATCCGCGCCGCCTGTTCCCGTCGCGGAGCGTGGGATAAAACACCGCCGGACCCAACCATGAGGTCCAAAGCCATCATATTCACCAGGGTTTCGCCGGTGGCGGACTGCTCGAAAGCATCGGAAATAGTCCGTTCTTTCTGAATTCCTTTCAAACTAACGGCAAATTCTTTGTGCTGAATAAAAGACAAACGCAAAGCCTCCCGGGCAATGGCTTGTTCGATAATTAATTCTTCCAACGATTGGGGTACAGTTGTGGGACGGATCATCTTGTTCCCGATCCGATTATTTAATTCTCCCCGATTGATATCCATCGGAACCCAGCGCAGTACATTGTCCAGTCCGGCCTCGGCCAGTACATTACATACGGAATAACTCATTCCCAGATTAGCAGATACGGTTCGGTTAAACTGTCCCTCAAACACCGAAAAAATATCGGTCGTAGCCCCACCGATATCCACGCCGACAACCTGAATATTCTCTTCCCGGGCAATCATTTCAATGAGCGAACCCACCGCACCGGGTGTCGGCATAATCGGAGCATCAGTCCAGGACATGAGTTTTTTATATCCCGGAGCCTGGGCCATGACGTGCTCCATGAAAAGATCGTGAATTTTATCCCGGGACGGCCCCAGGTTTTCACGCTCCAGAACGGGACGGATATTATCCACAATATCCAGATCCGTAATCTCACCTAAGGTTTCTTTAATCGTGTCCTGTGCTTTTTTATTTCCGGCATAAATGACCGGAAGTTTATAGTTCTGTCCCAATCGCGGTTTCGGATTGGCTGCCGCCAGGATTTCCGCCAGTTCGGCCACATGTTTTGTAGTGCCGCCGTCGATTCCCCCTGAAAGTAGAATCATGTCCGGCCGTAATTGTCGGATCCGGGATATCTTTTCATGGGGTAAACGACCGTCATTGGATGCCAGAACGTCCATTACAATCGACCCGGCTCCCAGGGCGGCTCGTTCTGCGCTTTCACCGGTCATTGATTTGACGACACCGGCAACCATCATCTGAAGTCCTCCCCCGGCGGAACTGGTAGATACATAAACATCCACTCCCGTGTTGCCGTTCTGGGGCGTGATGATTTTTCCATCCTCAAGTAATTTACGACCCGAGAGTTCCTCCACTTCCATAACCGCATTCAGTACGCCCTTGGTTACATCTTCGAAGGGTGCTTCAACCGTGGTGGGCGCTTCCCCGCGAACCCGTAAACGATATTCATCATTTACTTTTTCAATTAATATCGCTTTTGTAGTCGTACTACCGCAATCCGTCGCTAAAATCGAATTCAATTCCATGATTTATTCTTTATCCCAGTTTTGTCAGTACTAAATATGCATAGGCCAATGGACCGGCAAATAAAAGCGAATCGAATCGATCGAATACTCCGCCATGACCTTTTAATAATCGTCCGGAATCTTTCACCCCGGCATCCCGCTTGATCAATGATTCGGAGAAATCTCCTAATTGTCCGAAAACACCGGTTATGAAAGTGAGGATTATAATATCCTTCCACCCAAAATCCCCACCCAAGAATTGTATATTTTTCATCAGAGCCAATGTCAGGAAAGCGCCCAGCACGCCGGACAAGGTCCCTACCCAGGACTTATTGGGACTCACCCGGGGCATAATTTTACGGGTACCCCACTGCTTTCCGAATAAATAGGCAAAAGAATCACAAACCCAGACGGTAATGAACAAACCCATTGTTAATTGTGATGAGTGTACCGAATCCCATTCGCGAAGTCCAATGAATGATCCCAGGAGAACGGGAATATAGATTACTCCCAGAATAGTCAGGCCAAGATTTCGTGTTGGGTCAGGCTGATTCCGGAATAGTTCGATTAATATAACAGCGATAAAGGCCATTATGGAAAACGCCAATAGTGTCACGCCCTGAAGATCGGGATAAAATCCATAGATAGCCATGATACCCAGGGTAAGACCAAATCCGGTGCCAATTTGTGGTCGACCGAAGTCATGTCGAATGGCTAATTGATAGAACTCCCACAGGGCCAGTAGCGAGACCAGAGTGATAAATATAGTGAAGATGAGACCGCCATTCCAAATGATCCACAGGAGCGCCGGAATCCCCACAACGATCACCAACATTCGATTTGCTAATTTATCTGTCATAGGCAGGGAAATAAGGTTGAAAAGGTACAGCGTAACCGTCTAACGGTTCAACGGTAAGGAACGCGGAATCTTCGCTATCAGTTTGGCCGATTGCGTCCGCTCTGACTGACTTGATTGACGGATAAAAAAGAGCTGGTTATCGTTAAAGATCACTATTAACAAAACGGCATGGAAAAGAAAATTAAAGGACCAACCGGGTCCACGCTTCTACCTGTCCGTGAGCCGGTTCCCATGCCTTCCAACAATCCCGGGCCCATTCCCAAACTAAATTGCCATGTTCTTCCGGGGTATGCGCCATTTCGATGTCTGCAACCGTTGACCGGAAACGAGTAGGCGGATCCAACCAGAAATATTGGTCTTTATGGTGCGTGAGTGTCTTCATATATGTATTTGCATTCTGAAGAGGGATTCGATGGTTCAATATCAGATTAAGACGTGATAAATGCAGCGCTACGGAATGAATGGTTTGCGGTGAAGGAACTCCCGGATGCTGAACAGCATAGCAGTCCACGGTAAGCCGATGTACGCGACTATATTGATAATCGGAATATTCTTTGGCTAATACCCGTCCAAACGCTGCCAAACATCCTGGCGAAGAGGTCATATAACGATGAGTGGGACCGGAAATATCGGGAAATTCGCCCCGGCAGGAAGGACAGGATTTCAAGGATTCAGCGTCCATGCCAGACCGTTGATTTACAAATGAAAAGTTATCCCGATATGGAGAAAACCACCCCGATAAATATCGTGGTGGATGGATCCTTTTCAATCATTCCGGGATCGGGATGTCGCCCTTATGGGCTTACTGTGTCAGGTACCACGGGATTTTCCCATGCCAGCCCCCCTCATTCTTTGCCAGCCTGCCCCACACCGTGAGTGGCCGGCAGTGGAGCCGACGGGCCTGCACGACGAAGTCCCGATAGTTATCGGGACGCAGACGTAGGGCTTCATTTTAATTCGAAGCGACCGCGTTCGGAACGGAAATATATCAGAACCGATAATCCAAGATAAACGAAATCTTCCAGAAGTTTTGGTAGCCCCACCAGTTCACCGGATTTCAGTCCGCATCCGCATTCAATGTCGTATCCCCGCAAAATTGCCGAACCGATTGCGAGAATGAAAACGGCCATTAATCCCTGAACAACAAGAACGGCTCCATCCAGGAAAATCCCGGTTATCAGGCCGATTCCCACAAACATTTCGATCCACGGCAACGTAATTGCCATTATGTTTTCCATTCCCCACGGAATCAGGTGATAATTATTGATTGCCCGGGAAAACGTCAGCGGATCGGCAATCTTATCCAGGGCAGCGTAGATCATCACGAATCCAACGATCAGACGGGCAGCGATAATCAGAAGTGTACCCGGTTTCATTGTCCTTCTGCCACAGGATAACCGGCCTCTTTCCAGAGATGCCAACCGCCTTCAAATACAAGGATTCGGGTGAATCCCGAAGCCTGTAAATCATAAGCAAGATTCTTGCTTAAACCGCATTCGATATCATCGCAGTAGGTAACCAATAAATCTTCCCGGGTTTGCAGCGTATCCAAGTTAAACACCAATTCCATGAAGTTCCGGTTCATGAAAGCGCCGGGTATATGGCCTTCGAGGTATTCTTCTTCTTCTCGTGCATCAACAAAGGGAATGCCCTGATCAAAATATGTTTTGGCTTCATCCAGATTGATGATGTGAATTCCGGTTAGCAGGCTATCAGACTCGGGGACAGCTCCATTGTCGGTAATCGTGGATAGCTGTTCGGCTATCCAGGGAATCCCGGCCGGCCGAAAGGCATTAATCACCAGACCGGTTAGCGTTCCCAGAATAATATAGGCAATGGCGGAGGTAAGCCCTGTCAGTTTCAATGGCGCTTTCCCGGAAGTTTCATGGAGCGCTGCACTTTTGCTTTGGATCGGATTGTCACCGGTGGTTTTCCCTGAAGTTTATCGGCTTCCGCGAGAACCTTATCAATGAAAATTAACATTTCGGGATCGTCTTTAATTTTGCGATTCAGGGGAACCAGTTTGAATTCCGATCGATTGACAGCCTTTGCCAGTGCTCTTTCAGCAATGTCCAATTGCTGGTGATAATTGCTGATTAATCTGAGCGTATTAGGCTGATCGGCGTACACTTCTTCTAACGTTCGACTAGGGTCTTTCTTGTTTAGATTTTCAAACCGGGTCTTTACATTTTTTATCGTGGATTGATACCCCGAAATGTCGACAATCGGTGAATCCAGATTAGTGATTTCTAACCTTATATCGGAGAGGTATTTCCCCTGAATACTGCTGGAATATAAATAGGGTCCGCCCCGGGGCTGTTTTTGTCCGGGCTGGGATCGAAGACTCCCGCGGCTGACAAAAATATAATCGGCACCGGCGAATGCGTCCTGCAAATCCCGATTCTTTCGACTGTCCACATTAACTAAAACCACAATGATATCGGTCTTTGGCTTTAACATTTCAATCGTTTCTTTTCCCGTCAGGACCATATCTTTTAATTGCAGCCCCGGATAATTTACCGGTAGGCGACTGATGAGACCGATTACACCGATTCGGAATCCGTCTTCATTCAGGATTAAATACGGTGTAAAAAGTGGCTTGCCGGTAGTATCGTCTACCAGATTTGCAGATAAAAATGGGATTTCAGTCGAATCAGCGAGCATCGTAAGGAAATCGGGACCGGCGGCGAAATCATATTGCCCGATATTGATCGCCTGATATCCCAGTTTCTCATAACCTTCCACCATTTTCCGGGCTTTATACATAGCCGATTTTAATTGATACTGAGGGAGCGATGAATTCGCAAATAAGACGTCTCCCGCATCAAGTAATATAGGTTTCAGACCGTTTTGGCGAAAATCATTCAGGTAGGTTGCGCGTCTGGGCAGACCGCCCAGAGGATTGGACTTTCACCCACAGGGATCAAATTGTGCCCGGACATTAGCCGAGGTCACAAATGTCAATCGACCTTTTTTAGCCTCCTTGGACGAACAACCGGTTAACAGGATAAGAGCGCCGATAATTGTAATCGATATTTGTTTTAACATAGGCTTCAATTTATGAGTTTCGAATTGGAGTAAAAAACAACATTCTCAGGCGGATGTTCCCGGAATAAACCCGGACTCAGCGAAATATTCTTCTTTAAATTGATTCAAATCGGAGATCAGGCGATTTCGATCTGCGATCAGTCGATACAGTAATTGTTTCTTCTGGTAGAAAATGGATAGAAAAGTCAAATGTTGCCGATAAGCATCCACCCAGTGTACGTAGCGCAGCACAAAATTACCGCTGGGAGGCATTAACAATGCGTAAATAACGGTTATCACCCAGGAACCGGACAGCAGAAATACAAGCGACAGAATCAAGGCATAGTATAGAAGAAAACTCCCGATGCCAATTACCATTTTGGTCGTGGCAAACATGGATTTTTCAACACCTTTGGTCTGCGTATACCAGCGTGGAATCTTGTGGGGAATGTAATTATTGATGAGACCGAAAATAAAGAGTGGGAATCCGGCCAATAAAATTAGAATCATCCGAATCCGATGAGCCAATGGCGAAGAATTTCCCTGAGGCTGAAGAAATTCATCCTTCACGTGAAGACGATTCAGATTCCGTAGATAATGATCTAAATCTGATTTGAACCGCTCAACTTTTTCAGGATACCGGCGATAAAACCATTCGACGGCATTAATCAGGCCTTTATTGATCGAGAAATCCGAAACACCGCGTCCCTTTACCTTCCCCAATTCAACGGCCAACTCCTGGCGGTAGATTTTTTTAATAGCTTCAACGATAGATTCGATTTCCAGGTACTCCAGAGTCAATGTGAGTTTATGAAGTGCTTCATCAATGTGCTGAGTGACCTCTTTAACCGCCCGCACTTCATCTTTTTTGTAAAGATCGAAATATTCACGTAATTCAATCGGCCGACCGAACCGGATAGTTACATCACTCCGGAATTTCGTAATATCAGAATAACTGATACCCACCGGTACAATTTGAACGCCCAGTGAAAAATCATTCCGTTGTTCCGCACCAAAACCGATTCGGGCGGCCCCGGTTTTTATTTTATTAATCGTTTGTTCTCCCGTGGATACACCTTCCGGGAAAATGAGGAAAGCATCCCCTTTTTCCAAAATATGATAACATTTCTCAAAAGTGCGTTCATTCTTGGCTGTTTCATTGGGATTATCCATTTTCCGGAAAACCGGGACCAGGCGTAATTTTGATAAAATCCAGTGATTCAACGGTCGCTTGAATATAGTGGACTTAGCTAAATAAGTGAGATCACGGTTTACGGCATACCCGATCACCATGGGGTCAATCATTGTATTGGGATGATTGGCGACAAAAATGACCGGTCCTGAATTGGGAAGTCGCGAACGATGGCGAATAGTAATACGGTTAAAAAAGGTTCTAACGGCCACAATAGCTAAAAATTTGATAAATCTATATAACACTTAGCCTCCGCTTAGTTTTACCCGATAACCCAGACGATCCAACTCTGTGCGGATTTTTTCACGGAAATCACCCTGAATAATAATTTCGCCATCCTTAACCGTTCCACCTGCGCCACAGAACTGTTTGAGCGTTCTGCCCAATATTTTTAATTCTTTATTCGCTCCCACAAATCCGCGAATAAGGGTTACCACTTTTCCGCCTCCCCTCCGTTCTTTCCAGATACGTAGATTTTGTTCTCCCGGGACAAGCGACTGTTCTTCCGGCGAGTCCTGATCCGGAATGATATCCGAATCGGTAGAATACACTAAACGGGTGTTGCGATTGCGATGCAATTCTTCCTCATAAGTTTTCAAAGAAAATAATTCCAAACTACGGAAATCAAAATCATTGTTTAGATTAATCTATAATTCAGAGCCTGTAGCGCGTCAGAAGCTTTGGCGGCAATTTCTTTTCGTAGTTCATTGGTAATAGTTTCTTTTCCAGCATCGGTACTTCCTGATCTGTAAAACGCTTTATTGGATGAATTCGCCCTCATTGCCGACAAACTGCTTTTTTCCATAATATCGTCCA
>JAADFQ010000110.1:0-22210 GCA_013152835.1 FCB group bacterium | reverse complement strand
GACGCTCCCAGAAAAGTAAACAACCGTGTAACAGTAGGTCTTTTGTCATGGACCAGGTCCTCATAGCGGATCATGATTATATTATCATGAGTTTTAGCAAAATCCAGATAGGCCTTTACATCTCTTGAAAAAATTTTGCTCGAATTTTTCATCCAGCCATCAAAACCACCATATTGGGTCATTAGCTGTTCATGTTCCGGATTCTTTTCCTCGCGCGCTAATCGCAAATTGTGGTGCCATGCGGATATTGCTGCATCTACGGGATTCCTGAAAATAACGATCAGTTTCGGTGAATGGAAAAGATTGTTATACATGCTGATAGCATTAAGGATACTGTTATCATTTGCTCCTGCGATTCTTTTATCTCCGGCCGTGAAATAAATCATATTTTCAATTGTTGCTCGCAATACAACCGGAAGCATTACCTTTTTCATGGGCGTTGTGCCCTGTCCACCTGTCCTGCGATCAATCAATGCGAGGACGTCATCATATTCCTCAAGTAAATCACTGAGCTTTCGGATTAAAAAATCAAAGGAATATTCCGAAGGACAAGAAATTTCAGGATGCAAGTTCAGTAATCGCTGTAAAAATGTAGTCCCTGATTTTGGCGGACCAAAACAGAAGAACAGTTGTCTTTTCATACCAGTTTCCTCGATGAACTATTACTTATCACGGGGTTCGGGTTGTGAAAACATGATCATCCCTTTTGCATAACTGCTTATTTCATTGTGGAACATGAAAATTTATCTGCAAATGTATTATCATTTATCCGATTAATGCTCAAGTAGTGGAACAAAGAAAAGTTTTACGAATGGATTTACGTTATCAAACATCATCAAGATAAACAATTTGGCGAAGAAAAAGAACTAATTCTATCTGGATATTCACCTTGCGACCAGATTAGATATTATTAAGCAATGTCGAAGATTCTCGAAATTAGTGAAACGCTCATCTTATAATCTGTATAAATATTCGCATATAGTGCTAATGATACGTAATGAAATACAGAATATTATTGGTATGAATATGTTATTATATATATGTATTTCATACATACTAAAATATTTTGTTTATTTTATGACTTGTATTTAATATGCGTGAGATTCGATTAAGTAATACTTAATGATTTGACTGCTGAACATCCTCATAAAAGATGTAGGAAATTATTCATGACAGGACTGAAAAAAACAGATTACTTGCGGGGGTGGCTGGTCGGTATATTCTATTTCTCTTTATCTTTTGTCTCATTATCAGCCCAATCATGTACAATTTGTAGTGATACTCACCAGGCACTGTTAACCGATAGTACTCAGGTGATAGTTGATGGAAAGGTATCAATCAAGCTGGTTTCCGGTAATGGTTTAAATCCTTTTTCAATCCGGTTATTTCAACCGATTCTTGTTACGTTGGATGAAACAGATATTCCCCTCCGCGATGTGCGGGAAGTTATTCATGGAAATTCTGAAAAGACGATTGCTCTAAGTTCGGTAAAGATTGAACAGATTATCAAGATAACCAATGTAGCGAAGATCGCCAGTTGTCTGATCGGCGTATTGGGAATCACGATTTTAATACATTGAAAAAGTTAGGAATCTGATGAAACTCACAAAAGAACAAACTTTTATCGGGATTTTTCGGCATTTACCCGTTAACCAATCACAACGGAGAATCGAATGACAATAACCAGAGACCAGAAAGTTTACTTATCGCTAACTTTGACAATGTTGACACTCATCATAGTTTCGGAACGAATGGATTGGACTCGTCAAAATTTCCAACCCTTATGGGCCCAGTCGGCTTTTGGGTCAATGAATATATCGGATGGGAATCAAACCATACCTGTTGAGCCCGATACCAAAACCATCGTGGTCACTGCAGTGAGTTCCAAATTAATGGTGTTTACTGGTTTTAATCCTTCGGACTCTACACTTCAGTTTCAACTTTCGGACGGAACCTTTGAACTTGTTCACGTGAGTGATATCGATTCACTGGGTATTGTAACAGGAACCCAATCCAGGCATTATGCCAAAAGTGCTGGTAATATGTTAGGAATATTTGGATTCAGTATCGGGTTATTAACTATTATACAAGGCAATGATCCTTTGTCCAGTATATTTATCGGTACAATTTGTGCCGGAATAGATGGTCTTGCTGGGGCGGCCATTGGCGGGGTTTATGGTGCGTTTAAAAAAGATATTACTTATTATAATTTTCGATCCGGATGGCGTATTACGTCCTGAATTTATCCCGATATGGAGAAAACCACCCCGATGACTATCGCGGGTGGAAGAATCCTTTTCAATCATCCCGGGGTCGGGATGTCGCCCTTATGGGTGTACTGTGTCAGATACCACGGGATTTTCCCGTGGTTGCACGACGAAGTCCCGATAGTTATCGGGACGCAGGCGTGGGGCTCCATTTTCAGGATATGCTGAAAACAGGTAAAATACAAAATTGCTCAAATCCGATAACTCATCATTTACAGTAAGACATCTTTGACAGAATCAACATCTAAATTACAACGAAGAGAGCAACCGCTTTGGTTTGAAAAACAACGTAAACGACGCGATGCTATTTTCCTGGAAACAACGCGCAGTTTATGTTCCACTTGTTTAGCGGTTATCGATGCGAAAATACTCATGCGAAATTCGCAGATTATTCTCCGTAAATGGTGTCGGGATCATGGATTTGAAGAAGTCCTGATCCATTCCGATGCCGACTGGTATCTCCGGGCTGCGAAATACAATCGGCCTGGTGACTTGCCCCTTCGGTTTTCCACCAAAGTGAAAGATGGGTGTCCCTTCGATTGCGGCCTTTGCCCCGAACATGAGCAACATCTATGTCTGGGACTGATTGACATAACCAATGCCTGTAACATCCAGTGTCCCACCTGTTACGCCGATTCCCGGGGCACAGATTATTTAACGCTGGCTCAGGTACAGAAAGCTTTGGATACCTATTTCACGATTGAGGGTCAAGGCGGTGTTATACAATATTCCGGCGGTGAGCCGACGATTCACCCTCAATTCATCGAGATTTTGAAGTTGGGTATTCAGGCACCATTGGATTCGCTGATGGTGAATACTAACGGAATCGCCTTCGCAGATAATCCGGATTTGGTAAAACAAATTAAAGATATCAGCGATGATAAACTGGAAATCTATCTTCAATTCGATGGTTTCTCGGATGAAGTCTATCAGAAGCTTAGAGGAGCCAAACTTTATAGAAAGAAAATGCAGGCGCTGGAGAATTTATTGAAGTACGAAATACCGGTTAATTTTGCCAGTACGATTAAACGTAACGTGAATGAAGATCAAATTGGGGCCCTGGTGGATTTTGGTGTTCACACCAGCGGAATCAGGGGAATACATTTTCAACCGGCGGCTTATGTGGGAAGATTTGGTTCATTGGACCCTTTGAACCGGGTTACAAATACGGAAATTATTCACGCCATCGAGGATCAGACCGAGGGAATGTTTCGGATGAACGACTTTCTTCCTCTCCCCTGTTCTCACCCATCCCAAATCGCCCTGACATATGCTTACATCCAGGGAAAGAAAGTCAAACCAATCCCACGTTTCATCGATATTGAGCCCTATTTGGATCAGTTTACCAATACTATATACGCCGATCCCCGACCTATTTACAAACGGGCGGTAGAAGGTTTATGGAGTGCCGGTACAAGTTTTAATTCGCTAAAAACCTTATATGATTTTTCCTGTGTTTGCGGGTTACCGGTAAAAAAGGAGTTTTTCAGTTCGAATGGAAGAGCTAAAATTGCTAATGAAAATGCTTTCAGAATAATTTTAATCCAGTTTCAGGACAAGTATAACTGGGATATGAAAGTCGCCCGGAAGAGTTGCATTGGGTTCATTCAACCGGATGGGAAAGCCATACCGTTTGATACGTACAATCTTCTTTATCGAAATGGAGGATGACAATATGAAACAATTACGTCGAAGTGAAATTATTTTGCTCAGCGCCACCATCGTAACGCTGGCGGCGCTCATATTCTTCGAAACTCATCCGTCATCAATTAATTCCTCGGAACTTTTTGCCCAAGCTGAATCCCGGGGATTAATCCTCAGCAATGATACTGTCGCCGATACGATATTTACCGGTGCATGGATCGCTGCTATTTCCAAGGTGGATAGTGAACGTGTCATTTTAGGTCGCCTATTAAAAGTGGATAGTCTGGGGATTCAGATCGGATTACCGGGAAAAAATTCAATACTTCATCCATTTAAGGTCTATGATGCTTATTACGATCTGGAATACACTCAATTGGGAGCAATATATAAAGGGGAACCGATGCGCAAATGGCATTACACCAAGCGCGGAATTCGGCTGGGTAGCCTTGTCGGTCTGGGCTTTGGGATCATAGTCGGATTTGATTGCGCTAATCCCTTAGAATACCCGGGAGCTTTCCTGTTTGCTACAACCTTTGGAACTCTGGTCATGGATTTATATACGATCCCACCATCTGCCCTTTTGGGTTTTCTCACGGGATTGATTAAAGAAAAAAGGGCCGTTTTATATCCCTTATCCGGTTCCGATTCATGGTCAATCAGGCCGCTATAATCGGTGACCTTTAATTGGCGATATTTTCTCTATATAGTCGGAGGACTTACCGGCCTTTATTGGCTTGTTTTTGCTTTGGCTATATGGATTAGACAATGGGTTGCACGGCTAAATCTCGAATCCCTGTTTTTGAGGAAAAATCGGTTAACGGGTAATTTACTGGGAACCGGATTAGGAATTTTGACTCCCTTCTGTAGTTGCACTACGATTCCGATTTTTTGTGGTTTGGTGGATGAGGATGTGAATCTCGGTTTTGCCATGAGCTTTTTATTCGCCTCCCCACTGATTAATCCAATCGCCATTATTTTAATGGGTGCATTATTAGGTTGGAAACTGGCCCTGATTTATCTACTGGTCAGTTGCAGCATTGCGATAGTCGGGGGAATTGTATTTTGGTCACCAAAATGGAAAGTACAGTTGATCGAATTCCTGACGTTTACCAATAGCTCCGGTTCTAATTCACTGAGAACCATCAACCGACAATACTTTTCATTCATGAAATCATTGTTCCCTGTATTACTCCTGGTTGGATTCGTTGCCGCCGGGCTAAAAAGTTGGTTCCCGATCGAAAGATGGATGTCCGTTTTTAACATGCATCAATCCCTATCCCTCCCGATAACAGTAGGATTGGGCGGACTGATTTATGCGGATATCCTGATGTTGGTTCCTCTGGCCGGTGAATTAGTGAAAGGAGGACTTAATCCGGGTCTGGTCTTTGGTCTGTTACTGGCTGCTTCCGGTGTGGGACTTCCCAGTATTATTCTACTGACGAGGATTTTCAAATTCCGTTTATTAATTGCGTATTTATTCACTTTATTCCTGTTGATTATATCTGCATCGGCGACGGTTTCATGGATACTGGGATGATCAATCCACTCCTTGTTATCCTGTACTTTCTCTTCTTCGGATTTCTCTGTGCCTTCATTGCTGAACGGAAAGGGTTGGATAGTCATAACTGGTTTTGGCTCGGCGGGCTACTGGGAATCCTATCGGTAATTATCTTACTCATTCAGCCATCCATTCCCGAGGACAAATCGCATGCATCCGATTCTACTTAAAACCGAGTCCTTCACCATCTATTCTTATTCCGTTTTCTTCTTCCTGGCTTGGGCGGTAGGTATCATCGTATTCTATCGTGAATTGAAGCGGCGCGGCTGGAAATTGGATACATTGATGTTTATTTTCACTGGCGCCGCAATCGGAGCATTTATTGGAGCCTATATTTTCGAATTTGTCTTTTATGGGTGGGAAGAAATGATCACTAAAGGACATGAATTGGATATTTCGGGAAAAACTGTTATCGGTGGAATCACCGGTGGATTTGTCGGCGTTGAACTCGTGAAGAAAAAAATTGGCTATCAGGCCTCCACTGGAGATGCGTTCGCTCTGGCAATCCCTGCCGGACTGATTGTCGGGCGTATGGGCTGCTTTTTAGGCGGGTGTTGTTTTGGAACCCCAACGACCCTACCCTGGGGTCTGTCCTTTCCGACCGATTCCGTTCCCTTCTTAACACAGGTTGTGCAGGGATTGATTACGCCTGAGGCACCAACATCGCTTCCGGTGCATCCCACCCAAATTTATGGAATACTCTTTAATACCAGTCTATTAGTCTTTCTTTTTATATGGCGAGATCGTATAAAAGTCTCCGGGAATCTGTTTCGGCTCTATTTATGGTCCTACGCCGTTTTCCGCTTACTGACCGATTTTCTTCGCGGTGATTCTCAGGCAATGTCCGCGGAGTTTCCGAAACCCCTCCACGTTTTTTTACTCATCGTAATTCTATATTACGGCATTAAACTCTATCGACAGGAACTCAAACCGCTGTTGGTCAAACCAACCGAATCGTAATGATTAATCTAATTCAAGTGCTGATTATTAAACCGGCTGTTTTCATAGTGGGTATCTTTATTATTCGTCGATGGAAGCTTATCATTAATCAACCGGGGATTCGCCTGTTGCGTTGGTCCATAATTGTTTTCTTGGCCGGTGAAGTTTTTTGCGGAATCGATATTTACTTGTTTCACCGGATGACCCTGATGAATGAGATCCTTCATGAAACAGCAATGATGCTCTCGTTTGCCGGTTTCATTTGGGGGAGTATGACTGCTGCTAACCTGGATAGTAATTGTCTCGTTATGGGATGCTCGCAAAAAGACAAATGTTTACTTGATCCCCGGGATTGTCCCCAGGCACAAGCTCAGAATACAATGATTAGTGCCATATTCCTGGGACTTATTTCGTTGGCAGTGATGCCGTTTTTTGTTCAACCTTTTATAACGACCGAAACGCTTGTTGCCGGAATGGGTAACTGGGTTTTGGGATCCTTCAAGATTATCGATTATCCGTTACTATGGGATTTCAGGACCCGCCTGGCTCCCTTGATACCGATTCTCGCTCTTAGCATTGTTTTTCTTCGTTTGTTCGCCATTGTAAAAATTAATAAAACTGACAGGATTCTTATCTATCTGGGTACCGGATTTTTGTTATTCATACTGAATAGACTGTTTCTGCTTTACGTATTCCGGGAAAACGGAGCTATAGGAAATTTCTTTGAGGAAATTCAGGAACTATTGTTTATGATAATTGTATTGGTCTGGTCGAAAACAAAATTGCCGGCAGATCATAACGTATAATGAATATCGATACAATCTACCGTTTATTACCTGATCAACTGGCATTTATCAGCATATTTCTACGATCAGGGATCATGAATCGGTTATTTTTTGGCAACGAGATGATTGAAAAAAACCAGAACGGTACAAAACTATAAAATCCTTTTCCCGGACTCCCTCGCAAATAAAAAACACTTATCAATTGCCAATTTCACTCCGATCATTGATCCGGTTTTATAGTCCGGTATATCTTTTACTATCACAGTCGAGGATTCATTCCCTAGCTGCAAATGTAAAATTGTTTCGTATCCCAGGGGTTCGATAACAAGTATTTCAGCCAATATTTCACTTTTGCCAATTTTGATATCGCCGGGTCTGATTCCCAATAATACTTCGCTGTTTTCAGGGAAGTCTACTTTTCTCATGGATAGGTCGAGCGTAAATCCATGAGCGGAAAATTGTCCGTCATGCCATATTCCAGGGAATATATTCATCGCCGGAGACCCGATGAAACTCCCTACAAACACGTTGGTCGGTTCCCGGTAAACTTCCGTCGGTGTCCCGATCTGCTGCACGAAGCCGTCTTTAAGGATAACAATTCTATCCCCCATCGTCATAGCTTCAATCTGATCATGGGTAACATAGATCATAGTGGTTTTAAGTTGTTGATGTAACCTTTTAATCTCTGCACGCATCTGTACGCGTAATTTGGCGTCAAGATTGGATAGGGGTTCGTCAAATAGAAAGACCCTCGGTTGACGAACAATTGCTCTTCCCAGGGCAACACGCTGGCGTTGTCCACCGGATAATGCTTTTGGTTTGCGGAACAACAAATCCTCGATCTTTAATGTTTGCGCAGTTTCGCTAACGCGTCTTCGAATTTCCTGTCGATCGATTTTGCGTAACCGCAATCCAAATGCCATGTTTTCGAAAACTGTCATGTGAGGATATAAAGCATAGTTCTGAAATACCATTGCTACATTGCGATCCTTGGGTGGAACTGAATTCATCTGTTTCCCCCCGATAAAGATTTCGCCCTGCGAAACATCTTCGAGTCCTGAGATGATCCTCAGAATTGTGGATTTTCCGCACCCGGAAGGTCCAACCAGAACAATAAATTCACCATCGTCTATTTTCAGATTAAAATTATCGATTACCGGAACTTCCGGAGTGTATGTTTTTCGAATATTTCTCAGTTGTAATGATGCCATAGTATTTTATTTATCGTGTAATTCTTTGAATTGTTCAGCAAGTATGTATTCTATATTCGACTCCGCACCGGAATTAAGATTTACAGCGGTTTTGGAATTAATCCCGTCATAACATCGTCCCGTTACTGAATCAAACATGACGGCATGAGCGGAATTATTTCCGGTGTACCATGTAAATATTTCCTCTGCGTACTTACGATATTTTTCATTTTCAGTTATTTCAGCAAGGGAAAGCAGACCGCGATAGCTTGATGTAATACCATAAGCTATTTGGGGAAATTGTATTATTTTTTGTTCACCTGAGTCCGCGAATTCGATTTGCCGGGGAAACCGTTTCGTTAGTAAAAAAGGGATAAAGAAATCCGCCCACATTTCCACGCTCTGTAGTAAAGTAGTATCCCCGGTGATTTTATAGGCCTCAAGCAGTGCATAGGCCTGGTTATTCCCCCAATTGTGCCAAATATTATCCCAGCAGAAGTACATTCCACGCGTTGAATCTTCTGGTGAATTATACTGGTACCCAACAATCCCCTGCGCTATTTTTTCAATATATTCAAAATAGTCGAATTGATTTGAATTATGAAGCTTGGCCAAGGCAAGTAATAATTCACTATTCATATCCGGTGCATTGGCCACCAGCCAGGTTGGTCGATTACCTAGTTTTGTGTTTATAAGACCGGGGTAAGGGGATAAAGCCTGTTGAATTCGAGGTTCGACGGCACGGATTCTTCGTTGGATTTTTCGAGAAATCTTTTCGTCATTCCAAAATATATTATTTGCGGCAGCCAGCCCCCTTAAACCACGCACGGCCCACCAACCGAATTCCGCCCGGCTGTTGCGGTGAGTTGTATTTACCCGGCCATCCTGATAGATGAAATTATTCCATAGACCATCATCACGACTCATATACAGTAAAAATTCAGTCAGCATTAGGGCCAGGGGCCTTAGATCAGAACGGTTGTGATTGCTAATCTCAAATTCCAGAACTTCCATAAGTCGTCCCACGTCATCGACGCAGGCAATACCTTCACCCGGCGCGGCAACCGGTTTATAATCCGGAGCCTCACTGTATATCCATATATAAGCAATTGAATTACCATCGACTTCAAGGCTGTCCACCAGAGACATGACATGGGACAGATTAACCTTGGTCGTGAATTCATTTTCCCCGGCAAACATTACAGTCAGCATTAGGAAGATATACCCAATCTTCTGTACTGCAAAATTCATTTAAAACCGAATGTCGTTACTATCAATATAGGCCATACCCATGACGGTATCCGCACCTCCATAGGGACAATAAATGCGATTATTGTCCAATAGCGTCGCGCAGGAGAAAACTACGTTGGGGATAAAACCGTTTCGTTCCCAATCTAATTCAGGCTCCAGGATAGGATTTGGATATCGAGCAAGAATTACCGATGGATCCTGGTAATCCAGAAGAGCCATTCCCAAACGGTAGCAATTGGTGGCATCGACTCCGTGGTAAATCAACAACCAGCCTTCATCAATCCTTAGGGGCGGACCGGCGATCCCGATTCGTTCCTGTTCCCATGATTCAGGAACCGGAGACATGATCTTCTGATGATCGGTCCAGGTTTTTAAATCGTCGGAAAAGCAAATCCAAATATCCGGAGGGCGACGATGAAACAAACCGTAACGTCCACTAATTTTTTCCGGGAATAAGGAGGCGTCCTTATTGGGTTCGTCCAATAGAATGCCCTGTCTTTCCCAGTGGATTAAATCACGGGAAGTAGCCAAGGATATCCTGTAATCACCGTCGAAACGTCCTCCAAATCCCGTATATACCATATAGAATTCATTTTCAATCTTTACTATTCTTGGATCTTCCGGTCCCCGGGATTCCTGAGGAACATCATTGATTAATATTGGTTCTTGGTATCGCTCCCAATGAATGAGGTCGTTCGATCTTGCATATCCCAAACTATTAATGTATCGCCCATACTTTTCATGTCCACCCAAATTCGTGGCGCGATAAATCATGTGAAAATAATGATCATGTTGTATGACAGCCGCATTGAATACCGCAGCAGATTCCCAGGCATTTTCCTTGTCAGGTAATAAAACCGGATCAGATCTTAGGCGTCTAAGTTTCATGGTACTTCAACTTCCATCTTTTTTTGAAGAAAGGCACTATTCTTTGAGACCGGTCGTGGCCATGCTCTCTATGAAATGCCGTTGGAAGAACAGATACATAATCACAACCGGCAATGCCAACATTGTGGCCGAAGCTAAAATAGTGCCGATCTGTGCTTCCGCCTGTCCCCCGGTCGCAAAGAGTGTTACCATCTGGGGCATTGTCATTAAATTTCGCGTTCGGATCACTATTATGGGCCATAGGACATCGTTCCAAATGTTCATGAAGGTCAGGATACCGACCGTCACGATTGCCGGTACCGAATTGGGCCAGACGATTCTAAATATTATGAATAATTCATGGTAGCCATCCAAGCGGGCCGCCTCAATAAGATCATGAGGAATGGATTGAAAATACTGTTTAAACAGATAAATCCCGAACACGCTGATCAGTGCAGGAAAGATAAGTGCCATATACGTATTCACCCAACCGAATTTTACCATGAGGACATACATTGGAATCAAGGTAACCTGAAAGGGAATCATCATGGTAAAAAGCATGATGGAAAAAATGAGTTCCCGTCCGCGGAATTTCAGATGACTCAGTGCATATCCTACAATAGAACTCAATACCAGCACGGAAAAGGTGACACAGACAGACACGAAAACAGAATTGATGAAAGCCCTCCCGATCGGGATTTTATTAAAGACCGCCCGATAGCTGTCCACGCTGAAAGCCGAAGGAATCAAATTGGGACTTTGAATTTCTATCTCTGGTTTAAAAGTAGCTGAAACCATCCATAAAAAAGGATAAATGAAGCTCAACGCCAGTGAAAAAAGCAGGAGATAGCTGAGGGTAATGAGAATTTTGCGCTTCAATAGTTTCTCTCAAAGAGTTTTCGTTCAAGGGTAACAACAGCGAAAATAATTGCGGCCATGGTAATTCCCAGGGTTGCGGCATAACCCATTTTATAGAAACTGAAGGCTTGCTGGTAGATATATAAATTAACCGATAAGGTACTATTCAGAGGTCCCCCACCGGTCATTATATAGGGTTCGATAAACAGAGAAAACCCACCGATTGTTGATAAAACAATGACCATGATCAGGATCGGGTTAATCATGGGTACGGTAATATGAAAAAATTGTGAGATTTTGCCCGCACCATCAATACCCGCTGCCTCGTAAAGACTTCGGGGTATGTTTTGTAATCCGGCCAAAAGCATAACCACATATAATCCAAGGTTTTTCCAAGTGGCCATCAGGGCGATTGCAGGCATGGCAATTTTTGTATTGGTCAACCAGGGCACTTTTTGAACTCCGAATGAGAGTAACATAGAGTTCAATAACCCCGTTTCCGTTGAATACAATTGTTTCCATAGAATGGTGACTACCACGCCGGAAATAACAACCGGAAGAAAAAAAGCGCTTCGGAAGACGCTTTTCCCCTTCAGTGACGGATTGTTCAGCAGGGCGGAAATTAATAGCGCCAAACCAATCTGTAACGGTATATGAATTCCCAGAAACAGACCGGTATTGATCAGGGATTTCCAAAATAACGGATCCTGAAATAGAGTAATAAAATTTTGCATTCCGATAAAAGTCATCGGACTCAACATGTTCCACCGCATAAAAATAAGTACAGCTGAAAATAGGATTGGAAAAGCTGAAATTATCAGAAAAAACACGATATAAGGTGATGCGAGTATCCAACCATATTTTTCATCATGTGATATCATTTGCGGCTCTATTTTTCTCGATCTACCTGAACTTGTACTTGTCGGTCCAATTTCAGTAATCCCCGCTCAATATCCTCTACACCGTAAACCACAAGAGCATCCCATGACTTGGATATCATATCGAATATTTCCTGCATGTAAAGTGATTGATCCACACCCACAATGTTGGGAATTTGTTCTGCGAATATTCTCATTTGTGGATGTTGATTAAAGAAATCTGCAAACTCCTTATCTCTCAATATATCCTTTCTCAGCGGTAATTGCTGTGTTGTTTCCAGAAAAATAAGATCATTTTTCCGGGATGTCATGAATTTGATAAATTCCCAACAATCTTCCCTGAATCGGCTGGATTTGAATATAATGATATTCTTTGCGTCACCGTACGTATAGGGAATCATACCTGGTTTCGGTACCGGTATTGGCGTATAGCCCCAGCGAAAATTATCGGAGGCAAAGCGCTCGTAGTGAGCGATGGACCAGGGGCCGGTTATGTGAAATAATAACCGGTTTTGCAGGAAAATATCCTCCTTAAATATGCTGATCGGCATTAAACCACTCTCATATCCACGTCGGAAAAAGTCGAAAACCAGACGACCTTCCGGAGAATCTAATTGAACCTCTTTATTCCGATCGATAAAGGTACGGCCCTGAGTTGCGGCAACGTAAAAGGGATAGAAATCAAAAAACCGTTGCCACCAGATTGGCATAATATTTGGATCCAGAATCCAAACCGACGGCCGATCTGTTAATTGTAACTTTTCTTTCAACTTTTCACTGATAATGAAAAAATCGTTGTAGGTTTCTGGTAAATCACAACCCAGCCAGTCAACTAACAAATCCTGATTATAGGCCATCATTAGTGGATTGCCCTTCCAGGGAAATTGATAATATTTCCCATCCGGTGAAATAAATTGATGGAACAACTTTTCCGGTACTCGACCTCGCAATACCTCAGCAAAATCATTAAATTGATCAAAATTGACCAGAATATCCGCATTCCGGTATTGTTCAATAATACCGGGCCAGGCATTCGAATAAATATCCGGTGTCGTCTTACCAACAATGGCCGCTAACATTACTTCCTCGCTGGATTGACCTTCCGGAACCGGTTGGAGACGGACTCTTCGATGACTTGAATCCGCATTCCACATATCGACTATTTTCCGGGCAAATTCAACCTCAAATGTATTGGAGGCACACCAGTATTCAATATAGTCGGGTTGTTTTTGTGTTCCGCAACCGAAAATAGATACCAGACCGGCCGATACCAGAAATAGTTGAATCTGTTTTTTCAGGACTCTAATGGGTATTCCGGAGAAAAATAAATATCGCTTTCGAGAATTTTTCGTCCCTTTCATGGACCGTCACGGACTGATATTTAGAGTCAGAGCCTGGATATATCCTAAATGCCCATAGTCCCGGTATCCGTAATCAAAAGTCAGCACACCAAAATAGGACGGAATTTTCACACCGGCGCCAATACTGATCCCCTCGATCGAATCTTTTTGAAACAAGCTGCTGTATCCGAATCGTATAAATGCAGTATTTAGTAATACCGTTTCCACTCCGATATTCAGACTTTCATAATTGTTGCTGGGATGAAGCGCATCGACCTCGCAGGTTAATGAAAAATTATTATGATCAATGAATTTAGAACGTAAACCAAAGCGAAAATTAAGCGGCAAGGACCACCAGTCCATGGCATAGGTTGAGGGTATTGAACCATTGTTTCCCTCTGCGTTCGGGTCCGGATCATAATATATATTCTGATCACGTCCGGACATTTTCATGTCGGTCCCATAATTTGTCAATACGGCAATTAACGTTAAACCGCCAAAATTGTCCGTTTGATACAGCGTTCCAAAATCCACGGCTCCACCTTTGGCAACGGAATGCCAGATTCTTTCCTGGATATATTTTATGCTAAATCCGATCGAGAACTTGTCGGTCAAAGAACGCCCGAATGCGATGGCAGCTATCAGATCGCCGGCATCAAAATACTCTCCGGTTCCGCTTTGTTCATATTCGGTCCTGACCGCCATATCTTCCATGGTCCATGACGTAATGTAAGCTCCAATAGTAAATTTTCGTCCGGAAGGGAAGGCGGCGGAAAAATGCTGCAATTGCGTGCCCGCAAACCAGGGAATGTATGATATTGACAACCGTGAATCCCTGATCAGCGCCAGGGAAGCCGGATTCCAATTCTGAACGGAAGCATCCGTTGCTATCCCACTGGCCGCATTTCCGAGAGCAAGGCTACGGGCACTTACCGGCATATCCAATATGGCCCCGGAAGTTGTCCCCACTTTGGAAACATCACGAATAAAGTTCTGCGACCAGAGAAGGCTCAAAAGGAAAACAAATAGTACTATATTTTTCATATTATTTGATAACTGCAAATTTTCCTAATGATTGATTATGCTCGGCTTCGACAACATAAAAATAAATACCGTAGGCTACGTTCATTCCATCTTTGCTGACCAGGTCCCAGGGTTCCTGTCCATTACCGTTGGTCCCATTATGAACTAATGTTTTGACAAGTTTGCCACTTTTCGTGTAGATCGAAATCGTGCAATTTTCCGGCAGATTCATGAAATATATTCTTCGTTCGCCCCTCCCGGATTTATACACATTCGAAGGTTCAAATATACTGGTAGCTACATAGGGATTCGGAACAACATAAATCGATTTCATGTCCTTTTTTAATTGGTTTTCATCAATCGTAGAGCCGGTTACCCGGAATTGAATCCGCTCACCGTTACGGAAGGGTTTCGTAGTTGTTACGGTGATGGCATCTCCCGCACCAGGTCGGATCGGTGTTAAACTTTCAGTCTCCGGTTCGAATAGACGGATTACCCAGGCCACTTTGTAATTAAACTCATCGGGGACCGGATCAACCCCGGCACTGTCACCGATGAGAATCATGATCGGTTCCGTAGGTTGCCAGATATGATCAAAAGCGTTTGTATCCGGTTGGATACGTTCAACAATTCCAAATTTTGCATACCGTTGTTCGGTTTGATTCCAAATACGAAAGGGAACCGGAATGGCCGGTTTCGCAAAGGGACCGCCCGGATATGCATTTAATTTTACGGAAGTATCCGCTATATCATCTTCAAAAACGATGATATAATCCGCGGGGTAGGGTTTCTTTCTATTTCCGAATTCAGACCATAAGTTGTCTCCCAGTATTAATTCTTTGACCGTCACGTGGTAATTAGACGTACTCCCCTCCCGCCATCCGCTTAAAGAATCGATTATGCTAACCGTATTATCATTATACAGATTAAAGCCCAGTCCGTGTATAATTGGTAATTCCTGACCGTATTCCACTAATGGTATTGTATCCGTTAGAATGATGGCCGGATCGGAAGTGATATCGGATAAGATAAATAATGGTTCAGGATCATCATGGTAACTAGAATCACTAATAAACAACAATTCATACCGATGATTATTCTGTAAAGAGTCATCCTGAACAACGAAGAGGTCCGCATACCCCGTCGCCGGCGCTGTCAATTCGTTCCATGTGCGGGTGACATCAGTAATGCGGCCTTCAACATATCCGGCAGCATTGGACCGCGGTGTAACAACGGCTGTATTAATATCGGTCTTTATATTTTGAGAAATATCCACATTGATGATGGAAGTGCATTCGCTGGGAGCCAATCCCCGTGCATGACCCTGATCGTCGATATAAATGTTTCCGTCGGAATCCCGACCCACCAGACCGCGATCATAGGAAACAACCGCATAATAATAAGTGCGACCGTTAATAACATCGCGGTCGATAAAAAAGTGTCGCAATCCGGTATTGGTACCCAGATTATATTTTACCCCCAAGATATCTACGGGATGCAACCCTGAAATGTCATTATTGTAGTCATATTGCACCAGTGGTTGCTTAAACGTTTTTTCACCATATGTACTGGTGATGATTCTATTCTCATTAAAGAAGGGTTCCGTGCTTCGGTATACTTTATAGCCCTCAAAATCATATTCTTTCAGAAACGGATCAAAGGAATCTTCAGCGCGATTATCCCAGTAGAGGATCACCTGACCATCACCGGGAATCGCTGTCAAATTCGGTTTTAATGGTGGTTGCGCAAAACGATAATCGGCATTATAAATCTGTTGAACGATATCCTTTTTCCGGGCCAGAGATGAATTCTTGATTTCGTCCGCCTCCGGTGCATCCGGAAAATCTTTTTCAGCAAAAATCAAAGCCATGGAAAAACGTTCCGTATGTCCGGCAGGCATGGGGAACGGTCCGGATGAAAAAAACATGCCCAGATTCCTGCCACCTTCAAGATATACCGAACTCAACGGAGGCGCCAAAGTAGTGAAAATGTCTCTCCAATCCCTTTCGTCGTCGGTTAATTCATAATCATGAACATCGAATACATTGAAACCGGTCAATCCCAATTGATCCGATTCATCCTTGTCGGTGGCATTATAATTGGGCTCTCCGTCCGTTGGAAGACCATCGCCTTCGCCCGCATCGGGTCCGGGATAATTAGGATGATAAGGCGCCAAACCATCGGCTCCCACATCATCATTCAGCGGCTCATCCTTGTCCCAGATTCCATTCCCGTTCTTATCATCGAAACCATACCAGTCCTGATCCTCATCACCTTGCCAGTGAGGGCGTGGCATTCGCTTATAAAATTCATAAAATTTAACCGGATCGGCAACGCCATGATCTGGCGGAGAATCAATCCAGTTTCCCGGGGGATTATCCCGTGTTTCATCAATCAGTCCATCGAGATCGTTATCGATCCCGTCATATGAATTGCCGGGGCTCTCCAGGAATGCGTATGAGGCAACACCGGTCGGTCCCCATCTCCCGGGCTGACCAAGACCGTTGTAATCCCAGGCGAAGGCAATATCCAGAAACGTATTATATCCCCCCTCATCATCGCCGGAATCATCGGTGCCACCGATCCCCCAATCGATATATTGGGAGAAATAAACGGAATCGTAGTCCGTCGTACTTTCATTGGTGACTTCATAAAGCCAAAATATTACATCTTGAGCCAGAACATGCCCCCATTGAAAGCCCCTGGCTTTGATTTCCATTCCCAGTCCCCCGCGTGTGGAATCATTTCTATCGGGATAAAACACACCGGCTCCGGTTTCGTCATGAGCATATAGCCATTCTTTATCCGGAGAATCATCACATAAGAAGTATGTCTCTACTTCCGCATTCATAATTCCTCGGCCAAAAAAGCCATTCCATTCACCGGACCAATCCGGTTTATCGGGCCAGACATCCGGCCAAGTGAAAGGATCATCGCTTCTGGCGGGTGATGATTGGCGATCATTTGAATATCCCGGAAGCGGACCCCATCCCCAGGGAGTTTTTTCAATCGGATCAATGTCAATAAACTCTCGATAATTAGTGGACATCGGATGTATCCGATTCCCCAACGTGTCAAAGGTTGAAGCGGAAATGACCAGGGCCACTCCGTCAACGTACGAATGGCCGGAACCTTTGGGCCATTCACCGGATGGTTGATCGGGCCACCGGGCCACTTCGGCATGATTGGAATACAACGTACGCACGGCGTTGCCGTCCATTATACCCCATTGCGTATAGCGTACATCACCTTTATTCGGATCACTATTCCCCTGTTGTCCCGACAGAATCACCAGAAAAAAGATTGAAATAACGAATTTGTAATACTTATTCATTCAGATACTTAGAACTCTGTCGATATCCCGATGATAATTCGACGAGGGGATGAAAACCAGTCCGGTCTCGTAAAAAATTCCTTTTTCGTATTGATCCCCTGAACTTCTCCGGGATTATGCAATTCCTTCGTATACGTTGCTCTTCCTGAGTCACCGTATACATCTCTTTCATTTAACCGATCGGTAATATTGTAAACCTTTAGCGATAATTTGATGGATAGAGATCCCATTTTCAGAAGTTTCTGGGCAAATAAATCCCATGAAATATTCAGCGGTTTTCGATCACTATTCTCAAGGATGGCCCGCGTCTGATCAGTGGTCGGTGTATAGGGCATCCCACTCCCGATTTTTCCAATTAGTGTAAAAACAGAGCCTCCCTGACTGCCGAAAGAAAATTGGGAATTCAGGGTATGAGTTCGGTCCCAATCCAGGAATACCAGTTGTTTCTCAGATTCAACCGGTGGATCACTCTGTGCATCAATAAGAATAGATCGCGGGTCCGACGCATTTCCACGCGCAACCTGATAGGTATAGTCGATACTGATTCCCAACCCGCGAATCATTTTTCGCTCTAACATAAACGTTAGCCCTTTTACCTGACCATAATCCCTGTTTACATAGCGACCGTAGTCAATTCCGGAATGCTCCTCACCGGTAGCAATGGTGATCAACTCCGTTCCCAGAAGGTTACGAATATCCTTATAGTAGGCGGTGATATCGAGAGACAACGTATTGGTAAGTCCCTGCTGAAGTCCGATTTCATACGCGACGGTTCGCTGCTCCTTCAGCTCTGCATTTCCAAAGGGATAGTTTAATACGGATGCACGACCTTCTTCCGGATTTACAGTAAAACTGGGATTGGAATATAAATACCGGAATTGCGGAATCTGAAAAAAGTGGCCATAGGATACATGCATAACACCTGTATCGGTAATCGGGTATGCGATTCCGATTCGAGGACTCCATTGACTGGAGGGTCGTGATTTTCTTCTGGTAGAAGTTCGCGGTCGGGACAGGTCATCAATGATTTCACCGTGGGCGTCAAAATAATCAAATCGCAGCCCAAGATTAAGGATAAAATCCTGAGATTCCCATTTCGTCTGAAAATATGCGGCAAACTCTATCGGATTCCGTTTATATCTTTGATTGTCCGCAGAATTTTCCGGAGCAACCCGGACTTCGAAATTCGTTTGACTGTTCTTCTTCAATTTCAGATCATGGAGATTCAATGAATAGTATTTATACTCCAATCCGAACTGGATTTGCTGCTGTTTTGAGATTTGACTGGTATAGTCTCCCTTAAACAACCACATATCGGTACTGCGAACGAAATAAGACATATCGGTACCACCGGTATAAAATGAGAAGTTGCCCCGCAAACGCAATCGATTATCAATTGTATATCGGGGATCAAGGGAATCACGGTAAACATAACGATTAAAGTCTTTCCGGTTGTTTGATGCCCGGATACTGAAAAAAGTTTTTGGGGACACGATATGGTTCCAGCTCCCAATGATTATCCCGGTATTTTCATGGCTGGCTCCCTGCCCGGACGGATTATAACGGAACAAGTGATCATAGATGCCATAGTCACGATTCTGTTCTATGTTCTGATAGGAATAACTCAGCGAAAGTTTATCCTGAGAAGTTAACGTAAACGACACTTTCCCAAAAACTGACTTTCGGTTATTAAAGCCCATGGGAATAAATCGATTATCTCCGAAAGCTGTTGTGTCGACCGGCAGGTATATATTTTTTCCATATAGATAGCCTTCATCCCGGACCTGTTGGACACTTAATAAATAGGAGTTGCGGCTCCCAAGGGGGCCGTTGATAAATACACTCACGTCCGTATAATCTCCGGGAGACAGCTTGTCGATATTCCAAAATATATCCTTGTTTGAAGAAATATAATCGCCTGATTTAGCGCTGATACTCCCTGAAAAAGATGCTTCACCATCCTTAGTAATAATGTCCACCACACCGGACTGCGCTTGCCCGTATTCGGCATTAAAGGTTCCACTAATGACTTTCAATTCCTGAATGACATTATTTTCTACAAATAATGATGCTTCCCCACTGTACATATCATTTATGGGGATACCGTCAATTTGATATACAACTTCTGAACTGCGGCCACCACGAAAATGGCCGTCTACAACACCGGCCTGTAGATTCAATATATCGCTCAATGTTTCTACCGGCATCATCGCTATCTGATCACTTGAGACCGACGATTCTGTTGACGTCCGGTCCATTTCGACAATTGGTTTAACCGCCGTAACGGTAATTGCTTCCTGCGACTCCAGAACAATCTGTGATAATTCAACGTTAATCGTAGTAGTATGGTCAGATCGAATTTCCACGTCTTTCACCAGATAATCGCGGTATCCAATCATACTATAACGAATCGTGTATTTTCCCGGCGGTATATTTATAACCATATAATAACCGTCCACACCACTGGCAGCACCTAATGCCGTACCTTGAATAATAACATTTAATCCAATCAGTGGTTCTTTCGACTGAATATCAGTAACCTGTCCGGCGACTTTTCCTGTGACGGAGGCGTACCCTGGATTCATGCAAAACAGAAGTGCAACGAAACCGATAGCAAGGTTTCGTAGTGTATGATCGATTACTGATATGGTCGTCCGGAATTTCATCGGGGTTGAATTAATAACGGAAACTACGTCTTTTAACGATATGTGGCGTCTAAACAAATAATGAAGGGAGCAGGGATATCCCTACTCCCTTCAGCAATCTATTTGAGGTAAGTAACTTTTTGAATCTGGGATTCTTTTCCATCAAAAGTAATATTGACGAAATATATCCCTGTTGGAACCGGTTCACCGGTATTACTTGTGGCATCCCACCGGATTCTATGTCTTCCGATCCCCATGTTTTGATCGATCAACGTGGCGATTTTACGACCCAGCAGATTGTAAATTGAAAGCTCAACCGCTCCATCGCGTGGAAGATCGAAAGCAATCGTAACGGATGGATTGAATGGGTTCGGATAGGCTTTAATCAATTGAAAATGCTCAGGGATGATATTTTGCGAATTTCCATTATCGACAACCAAAGGAATTGTTCGCATAACCTTGAAGTCATCCCAGTAGGTAGTGCCGCGGAAGAAATGCCAGTATCGTGCCCGCAGGCTGAATTGGGTCGCACCGTCCGGAGGTGTTAATACCGCCTGATACAACGTCCAGTCGGTAGTATCGCCCGCAACCTCAAAACGATAATCACTACCACCCACTTCGCCCCAGCCGTCGGCACCACAGGTGCCATCATGCCAGGTTACGGTTATTCCCATAGCATAACTGGGATCGGCATTGGCAGAATCAGCCATACCATCCGGAAGGATCGTTTTGATATAGGCCGAAAAGACTAACGGTGTACCATCATTGACAAAGTCCGTTGGATCGGTATTCACTACCAATTCATATCCGGTACTGTCTTTCACCATCTTCAATGATGCATCACCACTGTGAGCCTCGGTTACATCCTGCCCCGCATATACCGGGGGTCCACCGACGCCCCAGCCGCTTTTCCCCGCGCTGAAATCGGGCCACCAGTAAAACCAGCCGTCCGGAACATCAACATTCGGATTAAAGAAATCACCGGCCCATTCACCCGCCGTTGTATTGCGGATAAACCAGTCATCGGCATACGCCGTTCCGGTTGCCGATGATCCAAACCGGAACTCCGTCGTGATCTTGGCCACCGTTACCGGAAATGAAATCGGCGTTGCGCTCTTAACTTCCACCCAGTCTGTACTGGCCGCTGTTTGCGGTACATCCAGCACCAGCGGTGCACCTAAAAGATCAGTCCCGTTCTCATCCAGGAAATTAAATACCAGTTGAATCTTTTCATCGTCATTGGCCGGATTCGTATTCACACCATCCAGTTTCACCCATGCACCAACTTCCATGCCGACATTCTGACCGACAAAAACAGACCAGTACCGATATAAATCTTCACTGACCCAAGATGCCGTACCATCCGAAGCACTCTTGGTTATTTTCAGGGAATGACCGCCGGTGCGCCATTCGTCCGTCGACCATTCCTCGACAGCCGTCGTCGATGTCCCGCCCGTGCTGAACCAATTCGGCGTGGTGCCCTCGAAACCTCCATTCGGCAGACTGTTTCCCAGCATTACTGTTGTCCAGATGAATGAAAGCACTATTATTCTAGCGGTTTTCAATTTTCCACCTCCTGTAATTTATGTTAATAAATATCATCAAATCCGTTTGATGATTTTGTTAATACA
>JAADFQ010000109.1 GCA_013152835.1 FCB group bacterium | reverse complement strand
CATCGGTGGCGGCATTGGTATTGTACCACTCCGCTCCCTGATCCAAACCCTGATCCGCGATCGCTCCGACTACGGACGATTGATCATATTATACGGCGCCAAACATCCGGACGAATTGTTGTACCCGGAGGATCGGAAACACTGGGCTAACGATCCGACGATTGAATTTGCCCTCACTGTGGATCGCCCTTCAGCCGACTGGACAGGCCGGACAGGTGTCATTACCACCCTCATTCCACCACTGGATCTGGATCTCAACCGTACTGTCGCCGCAGTGGTGGGTCCTCCGATCATGTATAAATTTGTACTCATGGCCCTGAAATCCAAAAGGTTACCGGAGAACCAAATTTACCTGTCCCTGGAGCGACGGATGAAATGCGGCGTGGGGAAATGTGGTCACTGCCAGATCAACCAGTCCTACGTCTGCCAGGAGGGCCCAGTCTATCCGTACCCGGTTCTGAAACAACTTCCGGAGGCCATCCGATGAGATCCCGACCCAAAGTGGCGTTCTTCGATTTCACCGGGTGTGAAGGCTGTCAGCTCAATAAATTGAATCTGGAAGATCACCTCCTGGACATCCTGGAACAGGTAGACCTGGTAGAATTCCGGGAAGCCATGGACGAAACTGCCGAATCCTACGATATTGCCTTTATCGAAGGATCCCTGTCCACTCCGTCCTGTATTGAGCGCATCCACGATATCCGGCGACGGACCCGGATTCTGGTAGCTCTGGGGGCCTGCGCCGCCACCGGCGGAATCAACGCCCTGAAAAACATCCACCCAATTGATGATGTGCGGGAAACGGTTTACGGCAGTGAAAAATATCGCTTTCCCACTCTCCCGGCCTTGCCCGTATCTGCCGTTGTGCAGGTGGATTACGAAATCAACGGCTGCCCCATGAGTCTGCCGGAATTCCTCAACGTGTTCAAAGCCCTGCTCATGAACAAGACACCGGATATTCCGGACGCCGCTGTTTGCGTCGAATGTAAATTACGGGAAAACGAGTGTCTTTACGACCGGGGTATGGTCTGCCTGGGTCCGATCACCCGTGGCGGCTGTGAGGCCATTTGTCCCAGCTTCGGCCAATTCTGCACCGGGTGCCGGGGGCTCGTGTCTGATCCCAATCGCCAGGCCATGCTGGATATCCTGACGGACCATGGATTATCCCTGAACGACGCTAAAAAACGGCTCCTGCTCTTCAACAGCCATTCCCTGAACCCGTCATCGGGACTCACCCACTAACGGACAACTCATGAGCAGAAATTTACACCTCAATATCAAACATCTCACGCGAGTGGAAGGCCACGGAAACATCGTAGTAAATGTGACTGACGGTCGTCTGGAGCGGTGTGAATTGGAAATCGTGGAACCGCCACGATTCTTCGAAGCCCTGCTCAAAGGACGTCATTTCCAGGAAGCCGCCATTATCACCTCCCGGATTTGCGGCATCTGCTCCCTGGGACACCAGATCACCTCCCTCAAGGCCACTGAAGCGGCACTGGGGTTGGAAATCTCAGAACAAACCCGGTTACTCCGACAATTGCTCATTGACGGAGCCACCATCCAGTCCCATATTCTTCACGCGTATTTCCTGGCGGCACCGGATTTCTTCGGGAAACCCAATGCATTCAAACTTCTGACCACGCACAAAGACGTGGTATTACGGGCTCTGCGTCTGAAACGCCTGGCCAATGATATCGGGGATATTGTTTCCGGCCGGGCTGTTCATCCGATCACACCGGTACCCGGCGGTTTTACTCGTCTCCCCACTGAAACGGAATTGAACGCATTGCTGAAAAAATTGATTGAAACCGGTCGTCCCGATATGCAGGCCACGGTGGACACGTTTTCTACCGTCCTGGATGACATTCCTGATTTCACGCGAGAAACCGAATACATTTCGCTCAAAAATGCTGATACGTATGCTTTCTACGACGGGGATCTGTTCTCCTCCGACACCGGCAGCGCCACCGTAGATCAGTATCGGGACTGGACCCGGGAATTCGTTGTACCCCATTCCACCAGTAAACATTGCCGCCATACCCGGGACAGTTTTATGGTCGGTGCCCTGGCACGGTGGAACAACAATCATGAGCAAATGCTTCCTGCGGCCCGGGAAGCAGCTCAAACACTGGGACTGAAGTCGTCCTGCCATAATCCGTATATGAATACGGTGGCCCAGGTCGTGGAAAGCGATCACTGCCTGGAAGAAGCCATTGCCATTATCGACCTACTCCTGACCCGGGGATTGAAACCGGAAAAGCCCAACCAACAGCCTACCCGGTACGGCCGGGGCATCGGCGCTACGGAAGTGCCCCGAGGTCTTTTATACCACGACTACACCTACAACCGCCAGGGAAACATCGTGGCTGCCAACTGTGTCATTCCCACCGGACAAAACCTGGCCAATATTGATGCCGACATGAAGAAACGGGTTCCGGAAATATTGGACCAGCCCAGGGAAACGATTCAAAAAGAACTTGAAATGCTGGTCCGGGCCTATGATCCCTGTATTTCCTGCTCGGTTCACGCGATTCAGGTAACATTTACGGGAGGAGCCCCACCGGCATGAAAACACCGGTAAAAATTCTGGCTATGGGAAACCGGTACATGGGGGACGACGGTATCGGGCCAGCCGTTCTCGAGACCTTGGCCACAGATCCCGATTTTCAATCCGTTCCCCAAATCCACTGTCAGGGCGATATGTTTGCATTAATTGATCATTTCCGAAATACCCATACCGTCTATCTGGTGGATGCAGTACCCACCGGACAGGTTCCCGGTTCGGTGACCCTTTTTGATCCTGAGGAGGCGGATTATCCCATGCATGTGCAACGCCTGTCCCTGCATGGGTTCGATCTAAGTCTGATCCTGGACGTAGCCCGGACCCTGGAGATTCATCCCCAGGTTCTGAGGGTCGTCGGTGTTGCACCGGCGGTTATCCGCCCCGAAATGGATCTCAGTCCCGCCGTCCGGGCGGCCATCCCACAGGTCGTGGACCTACTGCGTGCAGTCGTCTGCACCCAAACCATACTAGCATAGGGGGTTGTTATGGGAAAAAAGATTATGATTATTGACGATGATATCGACCTGGTGGAGGCCATGCGCATCACGCTGGAATCAGCCGGGTTTGACGTCATTGACGCCCAGGAGGGCCAGAAAGGACTGGAGCGTCTTCTGAAGGAACGTCCGGACCTGCTCATCCTGGACGTTATGATGGGGTCTCAGGACGAGGGATTTCATCTGGTCTACCAACTCCGGGGTATGGAGCAGACCGCCCACCTGCCTATCCTTATGGTAACGGCGGTAGGGTCACAAACCGGGTTCGACTTCGATCCGGAAAAAGACCAGGATTTCCTGCCCGTGGATGAATTTATCGAAAAACCGGTCAATCCCAAGGCCTTAATCGAAGCAATCAAACAGCACCTTCCGGTAGTGTAGGATGCACACCTCCGATAATTCTACGGACGATTCCTTTTATACCCCGCGGTCGTTACGACGGAAAAACAATTGGCTCATAACCCTACGTTGGATGGCCACCGGGGCCACCCTTTTCCTGATTCTGGGGGCCTACTATCTTCTGCCTGGTCAACTTCCCTGGAAATCCCTATTTATCACCGTAGCTCTGTTAGGGCTCATCAACGGAGGTTATGCCTGGTACGGCTGGAAAAATCCGCCCGCTGCGCTCAGACGGGAATGGCTCCTCATTCGGATTCAGATTCTCCTGGATCTGGTTCTCCTCACCATTCTCCTCCATTTTTCCGGCGGGATTGAAAATCCCCTGTATCTGTTTTACATTTTCCACATCATCATTGCCTGTACCATTTTTGAGCATCGCTGGGAACCAATCCGGGTCACCGCTTCCGTCCTGATCCTGTTTTCCGGTCTGATTCTCGCCGAAGATTTCGGCTGGATTCACCATCATACCCTTTTTGGTGATCCTGCCAGCAGCGCGTTCATTTTTGCCTCCCTGGGAGCTTTTTACGTTATGACCGTGGCCAGCACTTACCTGGGTATCACGCTTATGGATCGCCATCGGAAAGTGAAAGCCCTGATAACGAAAAAAAATCAGGAATTGGAAGAAACCGCCAAAAGTAAGATGACCTTTTTCCGCTACATCTCCCATGAATTGAAATCCCCAATCGTAGCGGTTCAGAGTTATATTAATGTGGTTCTGGATCTCCCCCAAAATCCCCTGACCGACCAATCACGGAACATCCTCACCCAGGCCCGAAATCGTACTACTCAGATGTTGGATATCATTAAAGATTTGCTGGAACTGTCCTACGATCGGCGGTCGGAGCCAACCCATTCGAAGAAACAGTGCGCTCCCAATGCCTGTCTCCGGGAAATCCTGAAAAACGAACTACCCAAAGCGGAAGCGAAAAAAATCGATGTTGAGACTTCAATCCCGGATACGGAACCGAACTTCGCTATAAGACGATTTTTGTTGGAAAAAATTATTACCAATCTCATTTCCAATGCCATCCGGTACACCGGTCCGGGTGGTCATATCCACATCCGGGCGGAACAGGACGACGCCCGGTGGCGGCTGAAAATTCAGGATGACGGTATTGGGATTTCCGAGGAAGATCAGGAGCGGATCTTCGAGGAATTTTACCGGGGAAAAAACGCCCGGGATTCCGAAGCCATAGGTACCGGATTGGGTTTGAGCATTGTGAAAAAATTTGTTGATCAGTTACAGGGATGCATCGAACTGGACAGTGCTCCCGGTCGCGGTACAACCATCATAGTGACTCTTCCAAGGACAACGGATGAAAATTAAAATCGGTGGCATTCTTGAGGTCCAGCATCTTACCCTGATCAAAATGCTGGGCATCCTCAATCATCCCGGATACGCCGGTACACTGCTGACCCTCCTGGGCGAGGAAAACATCAATCTCTTTTTTGTCGCCGAGAGCGAGGACATTCATGGTCAGGGAAATATCACGATCTGCGTTTCCAAGCAGGATACAGAGCGGGCCCGGATCCTGGTAAATACGCATCATCAGCAACATCCCGCTGTGAAGATATCCGCCGTACCGGAGGTTACATCTCTGTCGATCTACGGACCGCACTTCCGGGAAACACCCAATATTTGCGGACAGATGTGCGCTGCCCTGGGAGATCGGAATATCAACATCCTGGGCATCTCCACCTCTATTTCGTCCATTTGTTGCCTGATTCCAAATACGGACTACGCAGCCGCCAAGGCTGCTCTTCTGGATCGTTTCGAGCTACCATAAGCCTATAGCGCGTTCCTAAATCCCCAAAATAATTTTTGCAGATAACCGCATCTGCTTTTATATTACAGCGGCTTAATTGTTTGGGAGATTAATAATTAAGGTGCTTAATTAAATGACCGCTAACGAACCTCATCGAATTGCTGAAAATTTGCAGCTTTTAGCGCAAATTTTAACCGAAAGCACAGAGGACAGTCTGATCACCGAGGTTTTTTCTCCTTCTATTTCCAAGACACAATTATATTTGTTAAAAACTTTATATCTCACCGGTCCGAAATCCATCCGTGACTTGGCCGGTCATTTCGGAATCAGTAATCCTGCCGTAAGTCAATCCGTAGAAAAGCTGGTTTCGCTTTCCCTCGTTGCCCGGAAAACAACCGTTACCGATCGCCGTTCGGTTCGGGTTTCGATTTTGAAAAAGGGTGTCGATTTGCTGGAAGAGTATGAATCCCGCCGACTGGATATTCATAACCAGGTACTGGTTTCATTTACACTGGAAGAACAGCATCAGTTCAATTCCTTGCTGGAAAAATATATCCAACTCCTGGTCAAACAATCGCCATCACTGGAAATCATGTGTCTTCAGTGCAACGATATGTCGGTTGACGACTGTCTGCTCCGGGAACATAACCGATATTGCTATCAATCCAAAGCGTTAGCATCACCTTAGTCAATACAACATTCATTATTAACGTAAGGAAAGGGAGGGTATGAAAGAGAAACAAACCTACGCTGAAATCATGGAAGCGCGTGGAATCGACCGCCGGGAATTCATGAAATATTGCAGTCTCCTGTCGGTGTATCTTGGACTTGGGGCCGCCGGACTCCCAAGAATGCTCAAAGCGATGGAAACCAAACCTCGCATTCCGGTGATCTGGTTGCACGGTCTGGAATGTACCTGTTGCACCGAGTCGTTCATCCGATCTGCCCATCCTGTTGTGGCCGATATCGTACTCAACATGATCTCGCTGGACTACGACGATACCCTGAGTGCGGCAGCAGGCCATCAGCTTGAAGCGGTTCGCAAACAGATCATGAAAGAATATAAAGGCCAGTATATCCTGGCTGTGGAAGGCAATGCACCCACCAAGGATAATGGCGTGTATTGCATGGTTGCCGGTGACTCGTTCCTGAACCTGCTGAAAGAAACTGCTGCCGATGCAATGGCGGTCATTTCCTGGGGAACCTGTGCGTCCTTCGGTTGCGTCCATAATGCGAAACCGAATCCTACCGGAGCACAACCGGTTCATAAACTGATCAGCGGTAAACCGATTGTCAATGTTCCCGGTTGTCCGCCGATTGCGGAAGTCATGACCGGTACAATCGCTCATCTGCTCACCTTCGGTAAATTGCCGGAACTGGATCGTCAGGGACGTCCCAAGGCTTTCTACGGAACCCGGATTCACGATAAATGCTCCCGTCGTTCCTATTTCGATGCCGGTATGTTTGTAGAAAGTTTCGACGACGAAGGTGCCCAAAAAGGCTGGTGCCTGTACAAAATGGGTTGCAAAGGACCGACGACCTACAACTCCTGCAGTTCCATGAAATGGAATGACGGAGTCAGTTTCCCGATTCAGTCCGGACATCCGTGTATCGGCTGTTCCGAACCCAATTTCTGGGATAACGGTCCCTTCTACACCCGTCTGGCGAACGTGCCGTTTGTGGGGACTGACAGCAATGCGGACCGCATCGGTCTGGTCGCTGTCGGCGCTGCGGCTGCCGGAGTAGCGGCTCATGCTATTGGGTCGGCTATTAAAAAGAAATCAGACGACAATGGAACCGAAGAGTAGGAGGGTATAAACTATGGCAAGAAGAATCGTTGTCGATCCCATTCCGCGCATTGAAGGGCATTTGCGAATTGAAACTGTACTGGATGAAAATAACAATGTTGCCGATGCCTTCAGCAGCGGCACGATGTGGCGCGGATTGGAACTCATCCTGAAAGGTCGGGACCCACGGGACGCCTGGGCGTTTACTCAGCGGATTTGTGGTGTATGCACCACCGTTCACGCCATTGCATCCGTGCGATGTGTCGAAGATGCCGTCGGGATTAAAATCCCGGAGAATGCCCGGATTATCCGCAACCTGATGAATGCAACCCAGCAAACCCAGGATCACCTGGTTCACTTCTATCATCTCCATGCACTGGATTGGGTGGACGTTGTGAGCGCTTTAAGCGCTGATCCAAAAGAAACCTCGGAGATCGCCCAGAGTATTTCACCCTGGCCCAAATCTTCACCAGGATATTTCAAGGATCTGAAAAGCCGCTTGACCAAGTTTGTGGAGAGTGGTCAACTGGGCATCTTTTCCAACGGATACTGGGGTCATCCAGCCTACAAACTGCCTCCGGCCGTTAACCTGCTGGCCGTCGCTCACTATCTTGAAGCGTTGGATTTCCAGAAAGAAATCATCAAGATCCATACGATCTTTGGAGGCAAGAATCCCCATCCCAGTTATGTGGTGGGCGGAGTTCCAACCGCCATTGATCCCAACGGCGACAAAGTCATCAATGTTGAAAGACTGAGCATGATTAAAAAAATCATTGATGATACCCAGACCTTTATCGATCAGGTGTATATCCCTGATCTTTTGGCGGTTGCCAAATATTATAAGGACTGGGGTGCCATCGGTGGTGGTTTGGGGAATTATCTGGCCTACGGTGATTTCCCGGAAACCGACATTCATGATCCCGGCTCTTTCAAGTGGCCGCGAGGAGCTATCCTGAATAAAGACCTGAGTCATGTGGACGAAGATGTCAACCCGACGGACCTGTCCCAGATCAAAGAAGAAATCGCTCATTCCTGGTACACCTATGAGGGAGATAAAGACAGTCTCCATCCCTGGGAAGGTCAAACCAACCCGAAATATTCAGGTCCGGAGCTGCCGTACAAGTATCTGGATACCGATAAAAAATACAGTTGGCTCAAAACACCGCGGTGGAAGGATAATCCCATGGAAGTGGGTCCCCTTGCCCGGGTATTGATCGCCTACGTGAAGGGAGTGGACGAAATCGTCGATACGGTTAACTTTGTCCTGAAGGATCTGGATGTTCCCGCTGCGGCTCTATTCTCCACGCTTGGTCGAACAGCGGCCCGTGGAATCGAATGCAAACAGACGGCCGGCTTCATGCGAAACTATTATGATCAATTGGTTGCCAACGTGAAGTCCGGAGACACAAAAGTCTTTGACAGCAGTCTTTGGAATCCCGAACGGTGGCCGAAAGATTGCAAGGGTTTTGGCTTTACGGAAGCTCCCCGGGGTGCGCTGGGGCACTGGATTCATATTCAGAACGGAAAAATCGCCGATTACCAGATCGTCGTTCCCTCCACCTGGAATGCTTCGCCACGGGACAGCAAAGGTCGTCCCGGTGCCTATGAAGCGGCCCTCAAGGGAACACCAATGGCTGATCCGGAACTGCCCCTGGAAATCCTGCGAACGGTCCATTCATTCGATCCCTGCCTGGCCTGTGCCTCGCATATCATGGACATGAACGGGAATGAAATCACGACCGTAAAGATCGTGTAGGAGGAATTATGGCAAAGTTATACCAGGAACAATATGTATGGCGTTTGCCGGTTCGTTGGTATCACTGGATCAATGCTATCACTGTGACCCTGCTGTTTCTCACGGGAATTTATATCGCCACGCCTATTTTTGTTCCGGCGGTAGGAGAAGCAACCTGGTATCACTCGATGGCATGGATACGGTATATCCACTTCGGATCCGCCTTCATCTTCATCGCCAATTTCCTCTTCCGTATGTATTGGGGCTTGTTTGGCAAAGATCCCTATGCCCGGTTTGCAGGTTTCAAACCCTGGAAACCGCTCTGGTGGGGGCAACCCTTCCGGGATCAGCTAGCCAGCTATTTCTTCCTCCGCAAGGATGAACCCAACTATTGTGGTCACAACCCGGTCGCCGCATTGACCTACTTCCTGTTTATTTTCAGTGGGTCACTGTTTATGATCATTACCGGATTGGCCATGTACAGCGAAAGTAATCCCGGTGGATTTCTGGATAAGCTGTTTGGCTGGGTCATCCCCATCTTCGGCGGAAGCATGCGAGTACATACGGTTCACCATCTGGTGGCCTGGGCCTTCGTCGTCTTTCTGGTCATTCATCTCTATGCTATCGTCCGGCATGATATCATGGATAAGTCCAGTGTGACCTCCTCCATGATTACCGGATTTAAAACCCGCGTAGAAGAATGTCCCGAATATGCCGACTGATTAATCCCCGAAAACGATGAAACCGACAATCGAGGCAGGTTAATTTCCTGCCTCGATTGACATTAGCGAGGAACGGATGAATATTACTGTGCTGGGGTTGGGTAACCTGCTCTACGGCGATGAAGGATTCGGGTGTACCATGGCGGAACAATTGAGGACCGGCCACTCCTGGCCTGAATCGGTAACCATTGTCGATGGCGGTACGCAAGGATTATATTTACTAGACTATATCGAATCTGCAGAAAAACTGATTATTATCGATGCGGTGATCCCGGTGGAGGAAGGATTGAAAGTGCACGTTTTCAGAAATGAAATTCCCACTAAAATTCAAAAGAAGATGTCCTCCCACCAGACCGGCCTTTCGGAATTACTGGCCATGGCCAAACTGCATAACCATCTTCCGGAAGATTTGGTTTTGGTTGGTATCCCGCCGGTGAATCTGGAGATGGGCATCGGCCTTAGCCCGGAGATCCAAGCCTTGGTTCCGGAAGTGATTTCGATTGTAAAGTCAATTATCAGGGGTTGGTCGGAAGAATGAGTACGCTGGGTATTATTGTCCTGGTCGTTGTTTCCATTTTGCTCGGATTTTTTATTAATGCTGTTATTTACCACGCCAAACGGCACATTAACGTAGGGGCTCCGGCACCCGGGTTTCAACTGGAACTATTGGACGGAACCAAGATCGGACATGCGGATTGGGACCGTCCGCCTCATCCGGTGATGCTCTGTTTCATCAGTCCCCGGTGTAGCGCCTGTCGCGCTATGGCTCCGGTGCTGGATGCCCTGGCCAAAAAGTATTCCCGTGCAAAAATCGATGTGATTCTCCTGGGAATTAATGGTAGCCGGAACGACTTTGAAAAATGGAAACGCGAATTAAACCTGTCCCTGCCCGTGGCCCTGGATCCGGCCGATGTAACCCGGATGAAATATGCCGTCTATTCCCTGCCTTCCATCTATTTCATTTCCAGCGGTGGACTGGTCCGGTATATTCATCACGGCTTCCGACCTTCCGATGACAAAATACTGAAAAAGATGTTTAAAGAACGATTAAAACGGATGGAGCTGAGAAAAAAAGGCCTCCACCCCGACCGGGACCGGGTTATGGTGTAAACAGGAGCGGATATGTTTTTATCAGAATCAGAATGCAAAGTATAAAATTAATCAAGTGAACGCCAATACAGGGGCGACACAGGACGCGCATGAGATATAAAGCCCATAAAAGATAGATACTGTAGCAACCGGCCAGGATAACCAATACGATAATGAGCTCAACCGGTGGAAAACCGGCCTGCATATTCCCGATAATAACACCGGACAATAACACGTAATACCACATCCCCCAGAAGGCATTGGAATAGCCGAATTTCAAACCAAACTCGGTATTTACGATTTCATCGCAGCGACAATCCGTCATGCGGACGAATTCCGGCATCCACCATTGCTCCGGATTCACTCCGCGATCATGGACCAGATAAAAATAGAACGACAAGATGAATCCCGCTAAAGCAAAAATCAGTATGATTGAAATATGGATGAATGAGAATACGTGCATTTTTACCGAAAGCCCGCCTGGAATGTATGCCCCCGATCAAAAAGTGAAGATTGATTCGGTAAAGCCCGCAAGGAATCTGCGAAAAATCAATTAAAAGTCCAAAGCCAATCCTAAAAGAAAAGCCGGATGAAAATGATATTCACTCCCATCCGGCCTCGTTCATGCGGAGTTACACCGCGGATATCAATATGTTTTCAATCCTTGGTCGCCATGATCCATTGACCTTATTTATACACAAAAATCATGGCATAAAGGATGAGGATCACCAGGGTAAGTCCGATCGTTAACGCTCCTAATCCGAAGACCCTGATCCAGCGTAATCTCCGCCGGGACATCGGTCCGGCAATTCGATCTTCAGGATTTTCCATTGATTGAAGTTGTTCATATTCCGCCGGTTTATCATGCTTCAGTTCTTCCAGGGGAACCCGGCCGGTAAAGATTACCGGATCCATGGGGAATTTATCAGGGCGAAAATGAGTATTGAAAAAATGTATCGTGAAGATGAAGGCGGTTGCCAACAAAGCTTCATCGCTGTGGATAATCATCGCCACATTGAGCATCCATCCCGGTAACAGGTGTGTGAAGAAGGTGGGAAACCACAGAATCAATCCGGTACTCCCAATCACCAGGACGCCCCAGAATACGGCAAAATAATCAAATTTTTCCCAATAGGAAAACCGGCTGTATCGCGGTTTCTCTCCCTTATTAATAAACCACAAAAAATGCTGCCAGAGTTGCCGGATATCCGTTAACGTGAACATCATAGAATCTTTATCGAAAATAAACCGGAGCCAGGTCTTCCCGGACCGGATTTTCATTTCAACGATTTGCCAGAGATGAAATAAAAACAAGCCCATCAGGGTCAACGCCGCTATCCGATGGAGAATACCCGTTGTACTGAATCCGCCCAGTACCTTTGAAATGATAACAGCCCAACCGGCATAGGAAAATTTCAGGGCCATTCCCGTGATAGCAAGCGTGAAAAAACTCAGCAGCATGGTCAGGTGCATAATCCTCTGAGTTAAGGAAAACCGAACATAAAATCGCTTATGCACCCGGGTTTTTATGGGTTGCCATGTCTTTCTATCCCGCCATAAGCGCCGTAACCATAAAAGGGTATGGATCATAAAAAACGTCAGGGTGCCAACCAGCAGGGATGTCATGAAAATATAAGTGTAGTATAGATAAGGATACTTATGTTTATTGTGATGAGTCGCGTGCGTCAGGTAACCGGCGAATTTTCGCTGAGCGCTGGGATGACATTTTTTACAGGTCTGAACTACATTTTGATAGGCCAGCGTAGAATTCGGATACTCCGGCGGCAGAATATTATGTGTACCGTGGCAATCATAACATTTGGCAACACGGTTTTCTCCCAATCGCGAAGCCTGACCATGAACGGTCGTAAAGTACGTAGCCGATTCTTCCTCATGACAGGTCCCGCATTCCTTCATCATTTGCATCCGGAAACCTCTCACTCCGGTTCTGCTTATCGTGTGAGAGGTGTGGCAATCCTCACAGATGGGAAGTTTTTTATCCGTCTTAATATTCCCCGGCCAATGAATACTTTTCCGGAATTCGTCTTCAATTCCTTTATGGCATGTTCCGCATGTATTCGCCAGGTTTCGTGGATTTACGGAAGAATTCGGATCACTTTTAGGCAATTCGTGATGCGGAGTGTGGCAGGAAGCACAGTTTGCCGCTACAACCAGACCGGACTTTAGCAATCCCTGCCCATGGACGCTGTCCGTATATCGATTCACAATATCTTTGGCGGTCGGGATCTGTTTTTCCACCACTTCCGCCACGGTTTTCCCCGCCGCGTGACATTGACCGCATAATTTAGGAACATTCATCGCATAGGTTGATGATTCCTGGTCTTGATGCCGGGTAGTTATATGCGGGTTATGACAGGTCAGACAGGTGGGAGCATTTTGGTCTCCCTCAGCCGCACGTTGACCATGAATGCCGGTTTGATACAGACCGGTGATATCCGCATGGCAGATGCTGCAATCCACCTTGTTCGTTATGGTTGCGCAGGGACGTTTTATGACGGTACTAACTTCGTTATGGCATTGCGCACAGGCCACCGTACCATGGGCATTGGCCGTATATTTTTTCTCATCTACGTACAATGAAATCGTTTTCCCCGCCTTTTGTACCGTCAGGTCTTCGTCACCGTGACATTGGAGACAGACCGAATTAGATACACTTTGTAAATCCAGGGGTGTCTGACGGATTTTATGCGGCTGGTGACAGTCCACACAGGATGGAATTTTATGGGGCGCTTCTTCCCATAGTTGACCGTTAATAACCTTGGTATGCACTTCTTCGATTCGGGAGTGGCATACGGTACACGTTTTAGCGACATTTTTGGGATTGATACTTGATTCCGGATTATTCACCGAAAGAATCAGATGGGATTGATGACAGGAGGTACAGACTGCTGTGACTCGTAATCCCATTTTATAGAGTCCCTGTCCATGAATACTCAATGAATAATTCTCTAAAATATTTTTTTGAGGAATATTTCTCTCAAGCGATACTTTGGTTCCCTCATGATGACAGCGACCGCATAAGACCGGCACATTGAGTTTCGTGGTAATGGAATTCTGATCCGAAGCCGGTAATATATCATGATGACCGTGACAGGTAATGCAGCTTGGTGCCAGCGGGTCACCGCGCAAAGCGGCGCGGGCATGGACACTTTTTTCCTGATGATTCACTTCTTTCGGATGACATTGTCCACATACGGCAATTTCAATATTTTCCGCCGTTGGTTGAATCATTCCGTGGCCCTGGTGACAATCGGTACAAGCGGCGTTGGGTCGGTTATCGGACTCCGCGGCATGAATACTGCTTTGATAAATATTATTTTCAGTCGCGTGACACCGGACGCATAATTGATCCACATTCTGGGGATTCACCGGAGAATCAGTTTCAACCGGTGCCTGGATACCGTGCAATCCATGACAGGTTATACAGGCACTCGACTTGTGATCGGCGTCCTGGTAAAGCCGGCTGTGCGGTCCGCCGGAAAGTTCTTCCCCTACATCATCGTGGCAATCCGTACATTGCACATATTCCAGGTCCTCATCGTGAGGAAAATCGGTTTCCGATAAATCCGAGTGACAGGTAATGCAGTCCAAATCCCCATGGACCGAGGCATCAAAAGCTTCCTCGTTCACGAATGCCGATACCTCCCGACCGTTGACCGTAGCCGTCATGCTTTCATCCTCATGACAGGAAAAACAGTCGCTGTTTTCCTGTGCAACCAACCGGGTAACGCAACTAAACTGGAATAAAAGAATAATCCCGACGAAGAAACCGAGTCGTTTACCGGTAGTCATCCATACACCTTTCATTGTTCATCAATCCACAGAATCATGCGTGTTTCATCCTATCCCGATTATGCCGCAAATAATATTCCCGGGCCTGAAAGGAGGATCGGTCCAGGGGAAGCGTTCCTTCCTGGATAGCTTTTATTTCGGCCATGATTTGTTGATAGTCAAGGTAGTGTTTATGTCGATATTCATCAAGGGTCATTCGTCCATGAAGCCAAGTCATACTTAAGGGATATTCTTGCGGATGCAAAATTACATAAAAGAAATGCCATACGATAATGGCCAGGGTCGCCAGCCAGGCTTCGTATAAATGGAATACCTCGGCGACTTTTACGATCCAGGACGGGAATATTCCCGTAAAAGAAATTGGAAACCAGAGTATAAAACCGGTGAGGACCATAACGATGGTACCCCAGATCAGCGCCCAGTATTCGGCTTTTTCCGTATAGTCAAACCGATCGAATTCCGGTTTTTCTTTCCTCAAATGCAAACTATTTTGCATTAATTGTACAAAGCCTTTTAAATCCCGGACATTCGGTAACATTTTTCTTCCCGTCTGACGACCATGGCGAGTGAAAAACATTTCACCGATATGCCAGATGGAAAGTCCGATCAACAGGATTGCCGCACCACGGTGAACGATTCTCCGACCTATTTCGGTGAATCCGATATCACTGAACAGGCCCACCCAAAAATTATCCATGTATTTTAAGCTGAATCCCGAGATGACCAAGGTGAAAAAAGCGATAATCAGCAGGTAATGCTGCCAGATTTCCGATCTTGAATAGCGCTGGATATAATCCTGTGTTTTTTCCTCCCGGTATTTTTGAATGGCATAGTAAATAAAAATAATCAAATTATGGACAAACATTCCGCCAATAACGACTACAATTAAAATGATATAAATGATTCTCACATAATATTCGGGGGGTTTCTCCGCCAGAATACGAGCCTGGTGGGTGTAGGATCGGGAGAACGAGTCCGTCGCTTTCGGATGGCAATGACTACATGTATTTTTCAGATTGGCGGGGTTAATGGTCGACCGCACATCCTGAGCGGACAGAATCTGATGAATACCGTGGCAATCATAACAGGTTGCCGCGTTTTTATTCCCTTTCATGAGCGCCAACCCGTGGTAACTGTCCTGGTAACTGGATACTTTCCCGGAAAGCAGACCGTATTTCGCGATTAATTGCTCGTCGTTATGGCAGCGGGCACAGGTTTTTTCAGCCGCATTTCGCTTGTTTACCGGTGAACTGGAATCCTTCGGATTCAGGATATCATGTTCACTATGACAATCCACACAGGTCGGAGATTCACGTTCCCCGCGAATGAGCGCCTCCCAGTGAACACTGGTCGAATATAACGCATAAATTTCCCCATGACAGACGCCGCAGGTTTTCGAAATGTTCGCATGACTGATTGACGATGTGGGATCCGTTAAGGCCTTAATATCATGAATACCATGACAATCGTTACACGTGGCGGCTTTTTGGTTTCCATCCTGTCCCAATTCCTTGGCATGATAACTTTTGTTGAATAATTCAACCGGGCGTAAATCAGGAATATTGTATTTTTTTACCAGGTCGGGATTGGCATGGCACCCTCCGCAGGTACCGGCCAGATTATCCGGGTACACTTTGGAGTTCGGATCATCGGCCGGCAAGATATCATGACTGCCGTGACAACTGGAACAATGGGCCACATCCACGTTGGAACTGTCCAGCTGTAATTGCGATCCATGAATACTGGTTTGATATTCCTCCGCCGGAGTTTCATGGCAGGTTCCACAGGCCTCCGTCTCGTTCAGTCGATAAGGTTTATCGCTTTCCGCATGCTCCAATCCTGATTCAAGTATCCGGGTATGGCAATCGGAACAATCCAGATCGGCATGGATCGAGTTTTTTAAAGAAACATCATCGTGGCATTCGCTACAATCCAGATCCTGGGCGCGGACAGAAATACTCGTTCCGGCGGCCAGGATGAAAAATCCAACGAATATTGAATTCCACCTCATACGACGAGCATGCATGAATGCTTTCTCTGACTCCCCCATGTAATCCCCCGCTATAGTACTTATTCCAGTTGTTGGATATATTGATTGAGCGCACTCCGGATTTCATCGTTATTATGCGCTCCCCGGCTGCCATCGGATCGAATGGACTCCAATCCGTCTTGAATCGATTTCAGTTGGTCTGCCGGTAGTGATTTGGAATTGGTTTCAATCATTTGCTCCAGCCGTTTCATATTCCCGGCCACTTCCGTCTGCCATTCCGTAAGGTATTCGCCATACTCGTCGTCATGACAATTGGTGCAGGTTTCTCCTGTGGGCCGGATAACGGGGTCGTCTTCTTCCCCGCTGTGGCAACCCAGACAATCCACGTCACCCTGGGCCATGTAATCCGGTTCCGCTTCTCCCGTCAGGTCCAGTGTTCCCTGATAAAATCCGGCCTGGGTTTGATGACAATATTCACAGGATACCTTTTCCTGTGTATGATGACAATTCAAACATTCGGCGCGTGTTATGATGGTTTCTCCGTGACTCTTCCGGTTGGAATGACACTTGGTGCAGGGAAGCTTATTGGTATTGATGTGAATATCATGGCTGAAGGTGATTCCAAAGGCGTTCACGATGACTTTTTCCTGTCCATAGTGGCAATTCACGCATTCCGACGGAACCCGGGCGCTGTACACGGTCAAATCCGGAGCGCATTCCTCAACGTTCAGGACCTTAGTCACCGAATGCAATTGATCGGAAGCTTCTACCAGTAACCGATCGGAGAAGGCTACGTTATGTACCACATTTCCATGATTCACCAGTTCATAATTGTATTCGGCTCTTTCCAAAGGTTCCTTGATCTGATCTTTTATGGACTGAGACAATCCGGGGTTCTCAATGACTTTTTTAACCTGATCAATACAGCTGCCCACCAAATCCAGTTTTTCCTTCATGATTGATTCCCAGCGTTCATACAATTTGGCGTACCCCTTCCCGTGACACCGTTCGCAGGATTCACCCTTGGCCACGGTGACTTTATCAAACCGGGAGGAAGAAGTTAATTCATGGAAAATGTGACAAGCCTGACAATTCAGTCCGGCCTCAAACATGGGATTGGGCATTTGATAATCTTCATGAGAATCACGACCCGTGAATAAAGTTAATTGTTCGATGTGTTCCGCATCGTGACAGCCTCTGCAGGCGGGAACAATATCACTGGTCCGGGCAATTGATTTATGCTGAATGGACAAATGACAATTCTGACATTCGACTTTATGATCGGTTACATGATTTTTGTGTATGAACTCAACATTCTTATACTGTTCGATTTTTTCCACTTCCGCGTGACAGGCGCTGCAGCGTTCCAACGGCACGGCACCGTCACCAACCTGCATTTTCCCATGACACTTTTGACAGGTAATGGATTGTTGAATTACATACGTGTGATCATATTTGACTTCCGGTTTTTCTTCGGTGGGAACCGGAGCCGGGTGACAGGTGGTACAACCATTGATTGGTTTGGATAATTTCGATTTTTTAAAATGGCAAAGAAAACAGGTGGTTTCGGTTACGGAAATATGCTCTCCCTGCACGATCTGGGAATGACAACTGGTACAGCGCAGTTTTTTATTCCGGCGAAGTTTGGTTAAATGGGGTTCATGGTCAAAAACAATCCCTTCTTTGAACGCAATTTTCCCGCTGAGAATTCGTTCCACGTGACAACCCTCCCGCAAACAGGAGGAATCGTCGATTTCAGCCCAGGGTTTGCTCTTTTTATACACGCCGGTCATATAATTCGCCACCATGGCAAGGGCGGTAAATTTACCTTTGACTTTATTTTTAATTCCCGGAGGGAAATGACAATCCGTGCAGGTAACATTGCTGTGACTGGACGCCTTCCAGGCATTCACATAGGGTTCCATATAATGGCAGGTTGTACAAAATTTTGGTGAGGAGGTTACTTCAATCGTTCCCACCAGTACAATCGCCAGAATGATGATTCCGGCAACACCTAGAATTGCATATTTTTGCAGTCGTTTTTTCATTGAATGTTCAGCGACCTCATTTCTTTCCGTGAATTAAATGATTGATTAAAATTATGAGCGAGTAAAAAATCAGTATTTGCAGGGTTTTGATGAAAAAGTTTCTTTATTGAACCGAGTTCAATTCGGAGTGCTTTGCTCAATGTCGGAATCGGAATACGACCTTGGATCGAGTACAATAAAAGGGGAATTCTCACCGAGAATTCCCCTTTTTTACTTTGATGTTGATTATTCATCAACCGTCCCCCGGTTCCCCCGAAATCTTCCGCCGTCAGGTCAGAAGAAGAAGTCCATTTATTTCCCGTAGTCCGCGGGAATTTTATGAGCGATTTTGGCCATTCTTTCCTCATATACAAACGGTTTGTACGAAGGACTTTCTTCATTATGGCATTGTTTACAGGTAGCCTCCGTTGGGACCACCAGACCGGTTCCCTCGGCTTCCAGCGTTCCGGCGCGAATTCCCTTCATGATCTTCATGGATTTATAGGTGCTTCCGGGACCGTGACAGGCCTCGCAGGTCACATTCTTCAATCCTTCCATCCGTTTCACCGCTTTTTTACCGGCTTTATCTTCATCGGACGGCGTCCAGAAAGCCGCGTCTTTGACTTCATAACCACCGGTGCCAAATCCGGTCGTATGACATTTCAAACATTCCGGCGCTTCCCAGGCATTGGTTTTCAGGCCGCGCTCTTGCATGATTTTAGCAGCCGCGTCTGATTTTAAGGTATCAAATGCTTTCGCGTGAGCACTTTCGCTCCACACCTTGTATTGGGCGCCACTTTTGGTTTTATTGTGGCACATTTTACATTTTTTGACCCCGACGTACTCAAAATTCTGAGCCATCAGGAACCCGGCTGATACCAGTAGCAGGATTAATACTTTGCGCATGATTTCCTCCTTGAATGATTCAGGAAATAATAACAGGATTTCCTTGTCCTGAATTTAGCAATTCCTTTGATTGGGGTGAAAGATTTCTTTTCCGTGTAGTCCTTTAAAAAAAGAATGCTATTTCTCCATTATGGCAGGTCCGGCAGGGTATTAGAATTTTTTCCCCGGGGTCGCCATCCCGCGTATGACAATTGGTACAATAAATTCCTACCGTGTTTTTCCCGGTGCCGGTGGCCTCACTCGCATGATAAACATCATGGCAATTTTCACAGCGCTGGTCCAGTAAAAAGGCCGTGCCGTGAAATTCTTCCTGTGCTTCAAGGGAGGCGTTACTGTCCGGGGGAGCGCCGACCCAGGTTGCAAAGGAAGGATGTCCGCTGGGTCCGCTTTCATGGCATTGGGCGCAGGATACGCCACTGGTTCCGCCGAAATAATCGTTCGGGTCCGACGGATTGCCGTGACATTTCCGACAACCGTCAATCCCCGCTTGGCCAATCTTGGCCATGTGGGAATAATCCGATGCGGAGTCCAGCCAGCCGTCCGGATGAATGGCCGGGTCTTTCAATTCCGTGCAACTTACGGCCAGAAAAATGAGTCCCAGGGAAAAATATCGCTTCATGGTCTGCTATTCCTCATGACAATCAAGACAGGTTGCATCCCGATCCAGCCGATGACAAACCTGGCAAATTTCAGGTGAATCCAACGCCGCTTCACCATGACGGCCCCCCTCACCCGGGATCCGGTTTGCCCAGTTGGGAATACTGTGATCCAGGGGCATAATCAGACGCTGACGGTGACAGGTATAACAGGTGGCTTCCACATCATGACAGGTCCCACAGTCCGTTACTCCCGTACGCGCTTCAAATCCATGCCGTTGAATGTAATCCCCGGCATGGACCTTAGGTTCAAAAGGTTGATATTGGTGGCACTGATCACAGAAATCGGAAGTATGACAGACTTCGCACCGATCCTGACTGGCCAGGTTCATTCCCAATCCGTGGTTTTGTTTCCAGTCCAGAGTATGAAACTCCGGTTTTTTCTGTTGGTGGCAATTTTGGCAATCGACCGGTTGCCAAAGTTTTCCCGGCGTAGAGCCATCATCTTCCAGGATATATGCATGACAGGTACTGCATTCCATATTCTTTTCCAGATGATTCTGATGAGAGAAATCCTGCGTGTATTGGGGACGACTTTCCGCCAGCGGGAGCGGTTCGTCCATATTGGTATGGCACAATCCACAATCATCATCAATATCGTGACAATCGCCACAGGTTTCCATCGTGGGCAGCAGGGATTGAGTAAATACCGATTGCGATTCGGATGCATTCGAATGACAGATCACGCATTCGATTTCCGCTTCCTGAACATGAAAATCATGAGGAAACGGGATGCGATCTGCTTCCTGAGCCGGAAGAAAGGAAATCATCAGTAACGGCAGAAATCTATAACGCCACATGAATCGTCACTCCTCCCCGGCCATCCACCGAATAAATTGGATTTTGTGCCCATTGTCCGAAAAAGATCACCTGGAAGCCGGGACCCGCGGACCACCGGATCTGTCCGCGAAGGGACGATGAAGGACTGGGTCCCGCTATTGCTCCATAATTGAAGGTATGATAGGCCGCCGTCATTTCGGCCGTTAAACTGTTGCCGATTGTTTTTTGGTATCCCAGAGTAGCGCCCGTCAACGTCGATTTGTCCCGTTTTCCAGCCAGTACTGAAACACTCAGCCCGTCTCTTTCCAACGTACCCGTCCAGACCAAAGAGAACTCACTCTGAATACGATAGGTTATCTGGTTCCACACCTGCATCCCGTTTCGTTGACGACGAACATCGGCGAAAACGGTTGGAGCTATGCGCAGCGATTCCTTGATCCAGGGATAAATCTCTCCGGACACATACCGTTTTTGTCGAAAACCAAAGGCCCATTGCCGGACACCAATCGTTCTGGAAAACCGGGCCCGGAAATGATGGATTTGCTTCTCCGTTAAGTCGAAACTAACCGCCTGCCCGTATCTCCAGCCGAACACTTTCCATTGATAAGTAATACCGGTAAATGTTCGCCGGGCAGTTCCCAGGTATTCGCTCCAGGCGGAAAGTTCCAGACTGCGACCCCAGCCGCCCTTCGCCCAACTCAGGGACCACTCCGGGTAATCCATAAACGTAGTGTCGCTAAAATCCGTGACGGCTTTTACCCCGGCCAGGAGCTTAAGGCTTCCGGCTTTCTCCGTTCGTATCACAATTTCGCCGCCATCAATCCGCAGATTGCGCAAGGCATTCCATTGCGTCAGGCGGCCCAGTTTAAGCTGGCTTTTCCCCACACGCTGCCGCCAGTAGGCCTGATGAACCCGGAAGGAATTTTGCCAGTAAGGATTTTCAGAACCGTATTCCAGCGAAGTAAATATTTCGCTGCGGGAACCCACCGGCTGACGAATGACCAGCAAATTCCTCCAGGCGGTGGTTTCTTCGGTTTCCGTGAGATGCAAACGCGGTGTGACCAGGGTTGAGGATAAATGAATCGACGGACGGGATCCCCGAACCGGACTGAAAACCAACGTAATACCCGCTAATCCTGAGCTTACGTATTTTACCCAATGACGGGAGCAGGAAAAGATTACGCGATCATTAGTTTTCATGACAAGTTACTCCGCAGGTATTTTCAACGATTACCGAATCGTTAGCCGTCTCTTCGGAAGGATAATTATTCTGGACAAAAGTGCGTGTTAAATACAAATCTTTATTCACCGGATCTGCAAAGGAGAAATTGGCGTGATAATGACAGTTATCGGAACAGGCCCCGCCACCGGTGGTGTCCGTACGGGCGGTCCAGCGATTAATCGTATGGGGACTGGTATGATTCCAGGTCGGGCGACTGTCAAATTCCGCCAGGGTAGCCAAACCCCAGGGAGCATAGGTCTCGGGAGTCACGGGCACATGGCGCAGAGTAACCCATTTGACTTCCG
>JAADFQ010000108.1 GCA_013152835.1 FCB group bacterium | reverse complement strand
CCTTCCTATGGAGAATCCTCTACCCGGGGGCAATTTATTGACGGGCTGGGCTATTACTGGGCCTCCAGTCCATATTGGGATACCAAGATAACACTCAGCTTTGCTGATCGCCAGGGTGTGACGATTAAATCCCGCACGCCCTATCGAAAACGGTATCGCTTTTCCGGGAATTTCTACCTGGAAACACGGCAGAAACTGGGTTCCGGTGAGCATGATATCACCCAGATAACGAAGAATCGCAAGACTGATTACATTGTGAAATGGAATCATCGCCAGCAGATGCGCCATAATCAAAGTTTTAATGTAAATGCCTCCTATTATTCCAACGGCGAATACAATCGGAATACGGGGTTGGATCCCTTAAACCGGATGAATCAACAGGCGATTTCCAACGCTACGTACAGTAAACGCTGGCCGAAGAGCAATAATTCCGTCAGTATTAACCTGTCTTCCCGGCGTGATTTAATGGCCGAGCGACGGATCGATTCCACGTCGGTATTCTACCAGGTTCCGGTGAAATCCGGACAACAGATCAATCAGGACACGCGCACGCTGCCGGGATTGACTTTTCGTCATGGACAGTCCCCGGTTTTGCCGGGAAGATGGGGCGCAGCGGGTCCCCTGAAGAATACGACCTGGAGTTATTCCATGAATCTGAGGAATAAGGAACGGACGTATTTCCGGTCGATCCCCGCAGATTCGGGAAGCGGCTTTGTCTGGGACTACGCTTCCCCCGGTTCCCCCAACCTTCAGTACAAAAGCGATCAGGTCATCAATCATTCCGTATCCCTGAATTCACCGCAGAAGATATTTCGATACATTACGGTTAATCCCCAGCTTTCCCTGAAGTCCGATTGGGTAAACCGTTCTTTCACCGCTACGTTGGATTCCAACGGGCAACTGGTGCGGAAGGAAGTGTCCGGACTGGCCATGCGCACCACCGGATCCTTTAACCTCCGAACGAATACACAAATCTACGGCCTCTTTCCCGTTCATATAGGAACCGTTCGGGGACTGCGCCATGTAATGTCACCTTCGGTCACTTTTCGCTATACACCGGATTTTTCCAAACCCGTTTTCGGTTCCGATTTGGGCTATGTGGAAACATTGATCGATTCTGCCGGCCGTAAGCAGATTCATGATCGTTTTGGCGGAACGCTGGCCGGCGGAACACCGACCCGGGAAGTGAAATCCATCGGCCTGGCCGTAAATAATGTATTTCAGGCCAAAGTCCTCAAGGACGATAAGGTGAAGAAACTGGATCTGTTCAGTTGGTCCCTTTCCACGAATTATAATTCTGTTGCCAAGCAATTTCCCCTGTCGAATTTACAGTCGTCAATCCGAACCCGTCTGACCAAGGGTATCAATCTTGATCTAACCATGTCTCACGACTTTTACGCCTGGGACGACAGCCTGAATCAACGTACGGAAAATATCCGGCGGGGATCAGGCGGGGTGCCGGTTCCCCGACTGCTGAAGGTAAACCTCAGTACGGCGTTTCGCTTTAGCGGGAAACGGATTGCCGGGACGGCCTCCGTCGATACGACCGCTATTAATCCGGATTCCACCGGCGAGGATTTACCCGAAGCCTATAAATTTTCCAACAAACTGGGCGATGTTGGCCGTCCCATCGAAGGCGGGCGGCTCTGGTCCACGTCCCTGAGTTTTCGCTATTCGCTGAACAATGCCAATCCTGCCAATCCGGTAAAAACGTTCTGGATGAATTCCAACACGACGTTGCAGCTCACCCGGGCCTGGCGAATTAAATATACCGCCCGGTTTGATTTAATCAAACGCTCCCTGGTTTCCCAGGGGTTTTCCCTCTATCGCGATTTGCATTGCTGGGAAATGTCGATCAATTGGACACCTAACGGATATGGTCAGGGATTTTACCTGAAAATCAATGTAAAATCGCCCAATCTGAAAGACCTGAAACTGGAACAGCGTGGCGGTGTGTTCAAAACCGTGCCTAATTTTTAACGCGATTTTCCTTTGGTCCCGTCCCGAATAGGAAGAAATTCACCCTTAACTTGAGGTCAAAATGTATTGTCCAGAATGTCATGCCGAATATCAGGAAGGAATTACCGAATGCGCCGACTGCGGGGTTACTCTGGTGGAGCAGAATCCGCAGGAGGGACCGTTGAAAGAGGTCAACTGGGTTGCCCTCCAGAAAGTGGACCGTGTCTTTGGCGGTATGATCAAGGAAGTGTTGGATAAGGAAAATATTCCCAATTACACAAAAGGAGACCGGCTCAGTTCCACCTTCAGTATGACCACTGCCGGTGCGATTGGCGGGTACTTCATCTTTTTCGTTCCGGAAGCGTATGAAGATCAGGCCCGGCAAATTATCAAGGAGATGGTGGGAGTCTGATATGACGGAAAAATTTCGGTCGCCGAAAGGAACCCGGGATATTTTACCTGACGAAACGCTGCGTTGGCAGGAACTGGAACGAATTCTTCATGAGGTCATGCCCCGGTATGGATACGGTGAAATCCGAACCCCCGTTTTTGAAACCACCCGGTTATTTTCCCGGGGTGTAGGGGAAGAAACCGACATTGTATCCAAAGAAATGTATTCCTGGGTGGACCAGGGCGGCGATGCCCTCACCCTGCGCCCGGAGCTGACCGCTCCGGTGGTCCGGGCGTTTATTCAGCATAATCTGGGAGCCGCGAATCCCCTGACCAAAGTGTACTACTGCGGTCCCCTCTTTCGACGGGAACGACCGCAGAAAGGACGCTTTCGCCAGTTTCACCAACTGGGGGTAGAAGCCTTCGGGTCGGAATACCCGGAACTGGACGCGGAAATCATTGCCCTGGCCTGGACCCTGTTTCAGGAATTGGGACTCCGGTCCATGACCGTGAAACTCAACAGCATTGGCTCCGGTGAAAGCCGGGACGCCTTTCGACGGGCGTTAAAATCATTTCTGGAACCACACCTGAATAATTTATCGGACGTGAGCCGTCACCGGTTTACTACCAATCCGCTGCGAATTCTGGATACGAAGGTCCCTCATGAAATCGAAATACTCCGGAATGCCCCTCGTATTACCGACTACCTGGACCCGGATGACCAGGAGCATTTTGACCGGGTTCAGGCTTTGCTTGACGCTCTGGATATTCCATACCAACTGGAACCCAATCTGGTGCGCGGTCTGGACTATTATACTCGGACGACTTTTGAGATTACCTCAGATTCACTGGGTTCTCAGGATGCCCTCTGCGGCGGTGGCCGATATGACGGACTGGTGGAAACACTGGGCGGGAAAGCCACGCCGGGAATCGGTTTTGCCGCGGGAATAGAACGGCTGCTCATGGCGATCGCAGCGGAAAGTCCGGTGGATGAAACGGACGAACTGGATGTATATATTGTCAGCCTGGGGGAAAGCGCGATCCGGGAAGCCCAGGTATTGGCCCAATCCCTCCGGCGCCAGGAACTGTCTGTCGGAACAGATTTTCTCCGGCGCAGTCTTAAGGCCCAGCTCCGGGAAGCCAACCGGCTCCATGCCCGTCAGGCCGTCGTGCTGGGGGAAAACGAAATTCAATCCGGGAAAGCCCTGCTGAAAGACCTGACCACCGGGGAACAAACGGAAGTTCCTTTGGCTGATTTGCCCGGTGTCCTCACCGCATGACGGATCGCTCCCGGGTATTATTCGTGTGCACCGGGAATTCCTGCCGGTCCCAGATGGCGGAAGGGTGGCTGCGACATCTGGCGGACGATCGTTATCAGGTATTCAGTGCCGGGTCCCATCCCAGTCGCGTTCATCCGTTGGCAATTCAGGTCATGGAAGAAGCGGGGATTGATATCCGGTCCCACACCTCCGATTTTGTTGATGACTACCTGGATAAAAAAATTGATATTGTGATTACGGTTTGTGATGCGGCCAGGGAAGTTTGTCCTGTTTTCCCCGGGAAGGCCCAGCGAATTCACTGGAGCATTGACGATCCCTTTACCGGATGGAGCGCCAATCCGGCGGACCTGCCGCGCTATCGGAAAACCCGTGATGAACTGCGGACAAAGATTGAAACCTGGCTTCATTTGTGCTGAAGTACCGGCAGACATAAGGGGCGGGATCACCCTGAATCCTGCCGTTCCCATGTCATCCTGATTACGTAGTTTTTTTGCTATAGACATGACGTCCTTACGGGACTATATCTATCTCATACCCTGTTACTATGCTTTGCCTTGTAACGAAATTGAAATCGGTCGGTGCTTTGATCCCTAAAACTTCCGTGATGTACCTATCCGAAAACCGGTTTTTTTATCCCCCGTAGGGGCAAAATATCTTACTTCCGTATTGGATGTCTTTTTAGCGTAACGGAATATTCTCCAATCTCATGGGTAACATTCCGTCCCTACGGGACTGAATTGAATACGAAGGTTTTTTCTATAGACATTACGTCCCTACGGGACTTTTTCTGTCTTATGCTCTACGAATGAATTTGATAATCAATCGGTGTTTTGATCCACAAATATTCCGCAATGCACGCACCGGGTATTCTATTATTACTCCGGTGGAAGTTATTCGTATAATATTTTCAAACGAAATTAGAAAAACGTAATTCTTTAAGGGGCGAGGAATAGTGGAGTAATGGAGTGGTGGAGTAACGACAAATTCACACTGAAAAACCAATACCCTGTATTTCTTGGCACCTTTCTCCGGATTATTGCAATTAAATACGATCATACGACGATCCCCGGCCGGAGTAATA
>JAADFQ010000107.1 GCA_013152835.1 FCB group bacterium | reverse complement strand
ACTAACCCATTCTGGAGCAGGAATGATAAAGTAAAGTAGCCTAAAAGACCTTCGATTCCGCCCACAAATACCAATACGATAGCCAGCCCCGATTGCAGCAAAATAGAGTAATCGGGAGTGTGATATGTCGGATGAATATGGGCAAAGGATTTGAAAAAAAGACCATCTTTCGCGATGGCATATTCAATTCGTGGTTGAACCATAATCAGAGCATTGACACAGCCAACCATGCTGATGAAAGCGGCGATGGCCAGAAAAGCAGCAGCAATTTTTGCAAAAGCAGGCAGATACGCAAAAGGATTGGCAAATGATCCACTGGCCGCTACCAGATTGTCGTAGGGTACCAAGACACTGGTCGACAGGGCGATGAGTGTGTATAACAAGGTTACAATTCCTAGCGACACCAACAGACTCCGGGGAATAATCTGCCGGGGACGCTTCATTTCGCCGGACATATAGAGCACATTGGTAAATCCGGCGTAAGACCAGATGGTTCCGGACACTCCGGCGACCAACAGGGTAAAAAACCCTTTATCGCTCACGGATGAACCGATTGCCGGAGCGACAAGATTGGTGGAATCAAAATACAATAATCCCAGAAAACACAATAATACCAACGGGGCTAATTTCAGTATGGTGAGCACGACCTGGAGACCACTCCCTTTCCGAACACTCCGGTAGTGAACCGCCGTGAGAATCATGATCAATACCGCAGCCAGGAGTTTGGTATAAAGGCTGTTTTCCAGCGGTCCCCAGAATACGGAAAGTGCTGAAATAGCACTGAGTCCGATAATCGTGATGGAAGGCGCATCGCTGGTCCAGAAGACGGTCCAGACATAGAGAAATCCCAAAGCCGGACTTCCGGCCTTTTTCAGGTAAAGATAGCCGAAACCTTCTTCCGGATAAGCAGTGGCCATTTCCGCCAGAATAAAAAGTTGCGGCAACCAGAGCAAACCGCCCACAAGCCAGGCCAGCACGGCCATCGCGGGACTCCCGGCTTCCCGGGCCACGATCGGCAGGTTGATGAATACGCCGGATCCGATTACCGACCCCAGGATTAAGGCTGTCACGTGGCGGAATTCCAGTTCTCGTCTTAATCGGGGCATGAATTACTTTTTATCAGGTTCCGGAAATACATGGTAGTTGAATTTATAGTGAATCCGGACTCCCCTCCGAAGATTGTTTTACATGATAACATAAACCTTTAACTCACTTTAGGCTATTTGTGTTTATCCCGATTTGGAGAAAACAATTCCGATGGTTATCTGGGTGGATGAATCTTTTTCAATCATTCCGGGATCGGGATGTCGCCTTTATGGATGTACTTTGTCAGGTACCACGGGATTTTCTCGAGGGGCTCCATTGCATCATACCTCAAGGATCTTTTTCTGCTTCTGATTTTTCCAACTTATTCCTTGCACTCCCCCCCTGGCTCTCGGGAAATTTAGTTTATGTCCACAACGGAAATACAGGCTTGGCCGACGATTGTCGGGTTCACGGAAAAAGAGTTACGGGATATTTGTGCGGAATTGGAACAACCGTCTTTCCGTGCCGGTCAACTATTTCACTGGATTTACAACCGTCGGGTCCGGTCCTTCGCGGCGATGGAAAATCTTCCGAAGACTTTTCGTGAACTTCTGGAGCAGCGATTTTTACTTCGCACCCTGAGCCCGATACGGGTATCGGAATCGGAAACCGGTGCCACGCGGAAATATTTATTTTCCACGCCTCATGGTGATCGTCTGGAAACGGTTCTTATTCAGGACGGGCACCGCCTGACGCTTTGTGTCTCGTCCCAGATCGGCTGTGCATTGGACTGCACGTTTTGTGCCACCGCATCCATGGGATTTCGCAGAAATCTGTTGGCAGGGGAGATTGTGGAACAATTTTTTCAGGTTCAGGACCAGTCTTCAAAACCGATCACAAACATCGTGTTTATGGGTATGGGTGAACCGTTTTTGAATTATTCAAGAGTGATGAAGGCTGCCGCACTTTTCAATGCTGCCGCCGGGATCAATGTCGGCGCTCGAAGAATCACTATTTCCACAGCTGGCATCGTCCCCCAGATCCAGCGGTTCACCCGAGAGGCTCAGCGCTATAAACTGGCTATAAGTCTCAATGCTTCCACCGATGAACAGCGGACAGATATTATGCCAATTACCAATACTCATCCCCTGAAAGAAGTTATGTCTGCCGCCAGGGATTATGGTGCCCGGTCCCGGCATCGGGTTACTTTTGAATATGTACTGTTGAAGGGAATCAACGACAATCCCCGGGATGCCCGGAGATTAAAACGTCTGCTTTCCGGAGTACAGTGTAAATTAAACGTTATACCTTACAACGAAATCGGTGGGGAATTTTCCCGCCCATCCAAGGAAAGAATCGACGCTTTTCTCGTGGAATTGGTCGATTCTCCCTTCACCGTAACGGTACGCTGGAGTGGCGGAGAAAAAATTCGCGCCGGGTGTGGACAACTTGCCGTGGAAGAGGTGTCATGAACCAAGTATTAAACAATGCAGTGATTCGCTTGAAGCGTGTTTTTCCGGAGCGACCAGAGGTGGGGCTCATTCTGGGTTCCGGCCTGGGTGATTTCGCCCGTCAGGTGGAAAATCCGGTGATCGTACGATACGGGGATATCCCCGGGTATCCAACACCAACCGTAGAGGGCCATGCGGGTGAATTCGTCCAGGGATATATCGGGCAGGTTCCCGTTATTCTGGCGCGCGGGCGCTTTCACTGGTATGAAGGACATCCTCTGGAGACCATTACCTTGCCGGTCCGCATCTTTGCTGAACTAGGCGCTCCCCGGATGATTGTCACCAATGCCGCCGGGTCGGTGAATCCGGATGTTTCTCCCGGTACATTTATGCTGATTGACGGTTTTCTGGACGCCACTTTTCGCTCGTCTCCTGAAATTCATGCCTATCGGGGTACGCCGTGGATCAATGAATCATGGATAAAAGAGGCGCAGGCATTAGCGGAAGCGCTGGATATAAATGTTACCCGGGGTACCTTTTGCTGGACATCCGGTCCGGCTTATGAAACGCCGGCCGAAATTGACTATTTTCGGAGCCAGGGCGCCGATGCCGTGGGGATGAGCACTCTCCCTGAAATCCTGTCTGTTTCTCAAACCGGGCTCATTGCACTGTCCATTTCAGCTCTGACCAATTTTGCCGCCGGAATCACTGATCAACCACTTACCCATGCTGAGGTTATGCGAACAACCACGGCCATCCAATACCAGTTTGAGATCTGGATGAAAACAATAATTCAACATCTTTCTGATTGAAAACCGGAGACATTATGCGGTTAGACATTCGCCCCGAAGTTAATGCCCTGAAAGCGTCTATTATCGCCACCCGCCGCGATATTCATCAACATCCGGAGCTGGCCTTCGATCTCCCGCGAACTTCCGGTCTGGTGGCGGAGCGATTACGCGAACTGGGATTGACCGTGGAAACCGGAATCGGTAAAAGTGGTGTTGTGGGACATCTTCAGGGAGCCCAGGCAGGACCGGTAATTGCACTCCGGGCGGATATGGACGCCCTTCCTATTCAGGAAACCGGGGATGTGCCGTTCAAATCAAAGAATGACGGCATCATGCACGCCTGTGGTCATGACGGGCATACCGCCATGCTTCTGGGAACGGCAGAAATCTTATCCGGGATGAAAAATCGGTTAAAAGGCGAAGTACGTTTCATCTTTCAACCGGCGGAAGAAGGGGACGGTGGCGCCCGTTACATGATTGCCGACGGTTGCCTGAAAGATGTTGATGAAATCTATGGACTGCATCTGTGGAATTATCAACCGCTGGGCGAAGTGGGGGTGCGCTCCGGTCCTATCCTGGCGGCAGCGGATATATTTGAAGTGAAACTCACGGGAGTAGGCGGTCACGGAGCCGCACCACAGGGAACCATCGATGCAGCGCTGGTGGCGGCGGAATTTATTCAGGCGGTCCAGACGATCATCAGCCGGAATATAAACCCCCTGGATAGCGCCGTGGTGACAATCGGGACGGTAAATGCGGGACACAGTTTTAACATTATTGCGGATTCCGCCCGGCTTACGGGTACCGTGCGGGCTTATACGGAAAACAACCGGCAGTTGGTGAAACAGCGATTGGAAGAAATTTTAGCTGGCCTGGAGAAAATGTTTGGCGTCAAAACGATCTTGAATTACGAGGACGGATATCCGCCGACAATCAATAGTCCCGAAGCGACGGCCCAGGTGATAACTGCGGCCCGGAAGGTCGTGGGAACGGGCACCGGAGAACCGTATCTTTCCATGGGCGGCGAGGATTTTGCCTACTATTTGCAAAAGGTACCGGGAGCGTTCTTCTTTGTGGGTTCGGCTCCGGCGGATCGGGAACCCATGGCAGTTCCTCACCATTGTTCCCACTTCGATATTGATGAACGGGCCTTGCTTGTCGGTCCCAGTATCATGGTGGAATTAATCCTTCAACGATTGGGTTTGGATTAAAATCCCATCCAGAAGGGTGAAGTTGAAAGAATCAGTAAAGCAATTAAAGCAATCCAATTGGAACCTTCGCGATTGTGGTGATGTATTCTGATTTGTGTTTTCATGGTCTTACCTCTTTGGTTTTAAATGACGTTCGATCAGGAACTATCAAACCCTGTGCCAAAAGATTAAGTGTCGTCTATCAATAGCTATATGTGCAGATAACACAATTGAACAGCATGAATAGAATAATCA
>JAADFQ010000106.1 GCA_013152835.1 FCB group bacterium | reverse complement strand
TTTGATCTTTCGGCTACTACTGAATCGTTGGATCATAAATTATTATTATAGGTCCATTATCTTCTTTGCCTAAATCAAGTAGTTTTTTCATCGTCTCTGTACTATTAATTAATCCTTTATTGTCATAATCAGAACCTAATAAAATATAACCTTTAGTATCTTGTACAGTTGCTATCGGTCGTCTACCAGTATGAATTTGGTGAATTACCGTCTTTCCTTATTCATCAACAGCATTATCACAATGACCTTCAAGGTCACACTGAACAGGCATGAATCATTATTCAGGCGAGAGCAGCAACCAATGGCCTTATAACCGGCGGCGAAACAGAACCGCAGAGCAGGCGTCGTTAAGAAAAATAAACTGTCTGAATCCCGCCCCGGCGGGATGAGTTTTTATTTTTCAGCCGCCGGATCGCAGGTTCCGCCGCGGGTTCTACAGCCCGATTTTTTGGTTCTTTTGTATCAGGGACAAAAGAACAGATAACCTCTGTCTGACTACAGGACTGTGACCGCGGGCACTTTCCTGCTTTTTTTTAGCCCGGATTCGCAGAGCGCCCCGGGTTAAAAAATTATATTGAGCGAATACCCGTTAATAATTTCAAAAACGCCCATGGATCGCGCGGCATAATCCAGGGCAATATTGGCCCGGCCATAAAAATTGGTTCGCAACCCGAATCCAAACGTCCAGCCGCTTTGCCGGTCCTTCAGCAAAAGATTATTTTGTCCGGCACGAATGACCAGCATTTTCCCCAACCAGTATTCGGCTCCCGCGTTTACATATTCCGTGTTATCATTGGGATGCACCGCATCCACTGCTACCACAATTTTTTGCGTTTTACCAATTTGAATATCCTTGCTCAACCCCACGCGCATGAGCAATGGCAATTGCCAGGCCCAGGTATCAAGATGGGCGTCAATCCGGTCGTTATTGCCCGCTTTCTGTTCATCAATATCCACTTTCTGTTGAGTGTCCCGGCCTTCCAGTTTCATTTTATTCCCGAAATTGGAGATACTCATTCCCAGGCGAAACCCCCGGTTCCGGCTCCGGAACAGGGTTCCCACATCAAGCGCCGTGGAAGTGGCCGTCATATGCCAGATTTGTTCCTGAATATGCTTCACCGTCACACCAAAGGAAAAATGATCCGTGAGTCGGCGGCTGTATGTCAGGCCGAACGATAGACTGGAGGCCTGATAATATTCACCGGTTCCTTCGGGATAAAAAATGGTCCTCACCGGCTCATCGTCCATACCGACACCGGTGTAAAACAAGCCCAGGGATCCATACTGATTCAGGGGGATCACGGCACCGGCAAAATTAAACCGAATACCGGCGATCCAGGGGGAATGATAAAACTGGGCTTCCGGCTTTTCCAACGCCGTGATTCCGGCCGGATTCCAATACAGAGCCGACACATCATTGGCCACCGATACGAAAGCGTCGCCCACACCCCGGGCGCGAGCCCCAACGCCGATTTCCAGAAAGGTGGCCGCCGTTGAACCCACTTTGCTCACCTGTTTCACCAATTGAGCCGTGGTCGGCGTCACCATCAGGATGAACGCCGCCATGAGCAATCGACGGAAGTATGAACACCTAATCATTTGATTAACGCAAACTTTCCCACGGTTTCACCGATCCCGGGCGCTTCCACGTGAAAGATATACACGCCATAGGCGATTTCGAGGCCGTCCTTGGACAGGAGATTCCATTCTTCCGATCCGTTTTCCAATTCATCGGAATGGTGCAGGGTCTGCACCAAATAACCTGACAGGGTGAAAATCCTGATCGTGCATTCCCGGGGCAGGTGAATAAACTCCACTTTCCGGGTTCCCCGCCCGGAGGCGAACAGGTGCTGCGGCTCCCAGGAAGCCGTGACCACGTACGGATTGGGCACGACAGCAATCTGTTTCAATTCCCGCCGGGCCCGCGACAGATCAACGGTAGAGGGTTTTGTCGTGAAGGAGAAACGATCCCGGTCATCGAAGGGTTTCGTCGTGTAAATCCCGATGATGTCGCCCGATTCAACGTGTTCGATCGGAACGACGGTTGTATCCAGCGTCCAGGTGGAATCATTCACGAACAGGGTGTCAATCGAGAGCGAGTCCACCGTAAAGTCCACCTGATAACTGGTGGCCATCCCCGACTCACCCACGAGAATAATAATTGGTTCATCAATATCCCAAACGCCATCGTGATCGGCCTCAATAATCACAAACCGGGATTCCTTGTTTTCGCTCAGGTTCCACACATAAAAGGGCGCCAACACCCCGAACACCGCGTCGGTACGCACCGAATCCCCAACGTTCCCTTCCCAGCGAATTTCATAATCAGCGGGATACAATGATCCCTGAAAATCGGAAACGATCACCGTGGGCTCATAGTCGCAATCCCCGGCAATCCAACCGCTGGAATCAGCCAGCAACGCCAGCGGATCTTCGTAAACCAGCACTTGCAGTCCGTCGAAAAAGTCATTCAGCGGTTCACCGTTCACATAGTCGCTTTTATACAGGGGATAATATAGATAGGATACAATATATTGCTCGCCGTTGGTGAGGGAACCATCCATCTTCTGAATCAATCCGGTTTCTTCCTCCACGGTATAGGCCAAGCCGGGGACATACATCATATCCCCGGACATATCCGTCACCATAACGGAGCTAGGATCCACCGGGAAATGGGTCAGCCCGGCCCAGTCAGCCACAAAGGTTACCGTATCCCGTTGAAGGGTGCTGTCTTTTACCGAATAGATCGAATGGTTATTCCGCACGCTGAATTCCACCACATAGGGATTGTCGGGAAGAATCTTCTGCGGATCCATTGCATTCACAATGATTGTTCCGGTTCCGGCCCCGGAATCATGGTGAACGAATTCCAGTCCTTCCTCCATCCAATTGGGCGGTACATAACCGGCCACCGGCGCATTGGGGGTCACTTCGACCACATTCACATCCAGGAATTCCACATCGCCGTTGGGCGCTTGTTTCACGATGATGGGACATTCGGACGGTACCAGTGGTTGGAGATTTTCGATATCGGTTAGCCCTCGCTCAAAGAAATCCGAATCATAGCCTTTATCATAGGACGTAATGGCATAATAATAGGTCTGTCCGTTTTCCACGGTGGAATCCACCCAGAAATGTTTCAGGCCCGTATCCTTCCCCATGTCAAATTGAATCCCATTGAACGCGATCGGGTGCGGACCGGATAACCCGTCGTCATAATCAAACTGGGCGATCGGTTTACGATAGGTTCGGTTCCCGTAGGCATCGGTAATCACCCAGGGTTCCAGCAAGGCCGGGTCCGTGGCCCGGTAAATCCGATAACCTTCAAAGTCGCGGCCATAAATCGGGTCTTTGGATAATTCGGCCAGGCGGTCCCAGTACAGGGTAACCTTCTGATCACCGGGAACGACAGTTAATGCGGGCTTATTGGGTGGTTTGGCAAAATTGTAATCGGAATTATAAATCGCCTGCATGGTGACGGCGTTGCGCAGAATATCGTCCTGATCCTCCCCGAATACCATGGCGACGGCAAACTTTTTCCGTTCGCCGGGAGCCAGGCTGAAATATCCGGAACCATAGAGAAAAGTCTGGTCCACCGTCTGTTCCGGAACGGCAAAAAAACCGGGCTCCAACTGGCTCCACAATACTTCATCGTCGGAGGCCGTGATATTGGGCCAGGGACCGGCGAAAAAACTGGTCAGGCCGATTTGATCCGACTCATCATTATCGGTGAATTCAAAATTCGGTTCGCCCGGGTCCGGTTGCCCGTTGCCTTCGGTTCCATCGGGGTCGGGACCGGGATAGCCGTCATAATCGGGACCCAGACCGTCGGTGCCCAAATCATCGGTGGCCGGATTCCAGTCGCCGTCGTTGTCAATCCCGTCAAACTGACTTTCATCAATCATGCCGTCGCCGTCATTGTCCAGGCCGTCGTGGGGATTCCCGGGAGATTCCAGGAATTTCCAGCCGAAATAGGCCGGTTTGAAGCCGCCCTTGGCATTGCTCCACCCGTCATGATCCCACTGGTAAACAATGTCATTTTCCTGGTCGAACCAGGCGTCGTCATCGCCCTGGTCACCGTCGTCGCCAATATCGGCGTCGCCGTACATGCCGAAAACCACTGTATCCAGCGTGGATGTGCCCGTATTGGTAATCCAATAGGTCCAGATAATGATATCTTCCGCCGCCACATGGGCCCACTGGTAGCCCCGGACTTCCACCTTGATCCCGATGCCTCGTTTATTGAGGTCTGTCGAATCGGGATAAAAATTGAATTCATCGTTGTAATAATCATCCATTACAAAATAGGATTCCTGATCCGCCCGGGAATATTTACCGTATTGCCCGTTCCAGACCCCGGACCAGGACGAATCCCGCTCCGGCCAGTACACGGGCCAGGAATCAGGATTATCGCTCATGGCAATTTTATTCTGGTTCGGATTGGCATATCCGGATTGCGGCTCAAAGCCCCATTGATAGCCCAGCGGCGACAAATCCTTGCCGTTGTTGGATACCATACCGTCGGAAACGATGTGAATACGCTGGCCACTAGCATTCAGCACGCTGGCGCCCACCACCGGTGTAAACTCGGCGATATAGGAACGGCCCGATCCCTGGGGATAGATCCCGGAATCATAGCGTCCGCCGATCGTCCAGTCGCCAATGCCGCCGTAATTATAAAAGCGGGTTAAGATTTTATTCCCGTTATGGACGCTCACTTTGCGATCTTCCCGACTGGCCGCTTTAGGCAGGGGGCGTGATGGAAGAACCACAGGTTTTTTCAACGGTTGGGCCTGAATCAACGATCCCAGAATCAGAAACAGGAAAAGATGTATGGTGGAAAATCGCCTCATAACGCCACGGATATCCCGATTTTAACTTGTCGCGGAGCCGAAAAATAATCCGGTCGGGTCAGATACTCGGTCAACGTATTATATTTCTGATCCTCAGGTAAATACGTAGACACCAGCGAATAGGTGGCCCGCCCCGTATCGGAATACACCAACCGTTCGTTTCTCGTATCAAAAAGATTATAAATGTTCATCTGGAGGCGGAAATTCAGTCCGAAGAGAGCCAGCGTCCAGTGACTCCGCAAATCCACATTCACGGTGGCCGGTTTCCGTTCACTGTTTTCAAAAGAGAGGCGGGTTCCGGCCAGGGACGGCGTATAGGGTAATCCGCTGCCATATTGTCCAACCAGACTTATCCCGCCGGATTTTCCGAGGTAGAAAGTGACTGTACCATTGAGCGTATGACGCTGATCCCAATCCAGGGGAACCAGTTGTTTTTCCGGCTCATTCCCGTTGAGTTCGTCGTAGTAGGCCGTGGCCGGATCGGATGCATTACCCTCCGCCACCGAATAGGTATAATCCAGCGCGCCGGAAACATTGCCGATTCGGCGCATGGTTAACGAAGCGGTTACCCCCCGCACATTTCCATAGTCGCGATTAATATACAACGCATACCGGTCGCCGGCGATAAAGGTATCCACAATTTTCGTTCCCAGGAGATTCCGGATATCTTTATAGAATCCGGTCACATCCACACCTACATTCAATCCGATTTGCTGTTGAAAGCCGATTTCGTACTGGGTGGTTCGTTCCGGCTCCAGATCGGCGTTTCCCATGGTGGTGCTCAAACTGGGGGTTACCTCAAAATCAGGGTTTAAGTAAAGATAAGTAAACGGCGGAATCTGAAAAAAGTGACCGTAAGAAAAATGCAAAACACCCCGATCGGTGATGGGATATGCTACTGCCAGTCGCGGACTTACCTGGGACTTGGCCGGAGTGGTCCGATACCAGTATTGCAGTCGATCCGCATCTGTTTTCCGGTTATCCGGAATCATTTCTTCCGGTGTAATGGTCCCATCCCCGTTGAGATCAACGTATTGGTTTATGGGCTTCAACGGATTGCGATAATTCGGATCCGCCGGATCGGAAAGTGTTTTCCACCGGGGATCGAAGACGTCATACCGGACACCCAGGTTTAACACCAGATCGCCGTATTCCACCTTGTCCTGAGCATAGGCCGACCATTCTTTCGGTGTCCGCGAATACGCATCATAGTTCACGGTATGATCTTCCGGTATCTCAGGTTGATAGCCCGTATTCTGATTGTACAGAACAGAAAACCGTTTGTAATCGATGGTCGTTTTCCGGGATTCAAACCCGGCCCGGAGTTGATGCAAATCCGTGATCTGGTTTAAATATTCCAGCTTGGCGGTCCATACCCGGGAAGATCGATTGTAATGCCCCATCTGGTATCCGCCGATATAGAAATTATACCCCGACGCTTCGGAAAAGACACTGGGATCAACATTGTATCGATCATCCACCGGATTTTTATAAACATAATTCTGATTAGCATTATTTCCCAGAGACATACTGGCCAGGATATAGGACGTGGGACTGAGGGATTGATCCAGTTTGAGATAAACGGTTTGATTCTGACGATAATAATGATAGCGACCGTCCGGATTGTATTTGAATTTATGCGAATAGACCTGGTATTCCGTCCGACTGCCCATGACATTAAATGATAATTTTGTCCGGCTGAACGGCTTCACATTCACTTTTCCCTGCCACGACAATTGTTTTGACCAGGACATGGGAATCACTTTGTCATCGCCCGGTTTCACGAACTTAAATGACTTCAGGCTGTCACTCCAGGAATAGGAATCAGGATAATAGCGGCGCGTTCCATAGTAAAATCCATCGTCGGTTTTATAGCGACCCGATAAAAAATAGGATGCTTTTCCGGGCCAGAGCGGGCCTTCAACGCTGCCCTGAAAATCCTGGAGACTTAACCAGTCGATCGTATTTATTTCCCTTGAGTAGAGCCGGGTGTCACTGGTGAAATAGTCACCGAAATTTCCCTGGAAGCGACCGCCAAAATGGTTGTAATCCCCTTCTTTGGTCACAATATTGATAATACCTGACATGGCCTGGCCGTATTCGGCGTTGAAGGTACCACTGATTATCTGCAATTCCTGAATGGCATTGTTTTCTATTTCCACGCCAATTCCGGCGGAATAGGGATCGGAGACCTGAATACCGTCCACCAGATAGGAAATTTCGGAACTGCGTCCGCCACGGATATGAATTCCTCCGCCGGCTCCCATGACAACGCCGGCCTGGAGAGAAACCAGATCTTCAAATTCCTCCACCGGCAGCGCCTCGATTTCCTCGGTACTGATATTTTCCTGGGAATAGGTAACATCCGGCTGGATCAGGGGTCGGTCGGCGGTTACGGTGATATCACCCATGCCAATGGCTTCCCGTTCCATTTGAATATTCACCCGGGTCGTAAGATCAATCTGAATTCGGATTCCGGTGAGACGGACGGTGCGATACCCGATCATGGAAGCCTGAATATTCACCTGACCCGGCGGAACCTGAAGAATGGTAAACACCCCCCGGGCATCGGTCGCCGCACCGAAAGCCGAGCCATCTACCATCACATTGACGCCTACCAGCGGCTCACCGGTGGATTGGTCCGTCACCGTTCCCGTTATCTTACCGGTAGTACCGGCGACCAGGACGGCCAGGCCAAGCCCGAACCCGATTCCCCATCGTATAATTGACATTAACAGTCAGTAGTTATGCTTAGAATCCTACACCGAAGGACAGTTGACTCACATTTTTCAGTCGACCCCAATCCGTGAGGGCATAATCCACCTGAAGTTTTAATCCGGAAGACAACGTGATACGGAGTCCCCCGCCGAACGCCAGTCCGCCCTCCTGGGCATCCAGCCCCAGTCCCCGATAGCCGCCCCGCAAGGCCAGCATTTGGTTGAGCGATATTTCTGTCCCCAGATCAAAATATTCGTTGTTGTCGCTGGGATGAACCATATCGACGGCCACCAGCCAGGAAAGTTTATCCATATCCAGAACTTTCAGCGACATGGAGGTCTTCAAATTCAGCGGTAGATTCCACCGGGCCATTTCCAATTCTGCCCGAATAGTTTCAATATTTCCTTCAATGGTGGGATCCGGATCAACATACAATAAATTCGCCCGACCGGAAAGTTTGGTCTTGGTTCCGTAATTATTTAGCACGACACCCAGGGTCAGATTATGCCAGTTACTGCGGTACAAAATTCCGAGGTCGAAGGCGATGGACATGGATGTCATGGACCAGATGCGTTCCTGGACCAGTTTTCCCACCGCACCCACAGAGAAGCGATCCGTGATTCGTTGGGCGTAGGCTCCGCCTATCGCCAGATCGGAAGCGGAAAAGAATTCCCCGGTTCCTTCCGGTTGTAAGACGGTGCGTACCTCATCATCCGGAACCTGGACCGACGTGGCAAATACTCCGGCGGCGCCACTGCGACCCACCTGGGCTCCGGCGGCGAAAAAATCATAGCTGATTCCCGCCAGCCATTCGATGTGGCTGAAATAAATCTGACTCCCGCTCGTATGAGACAATCCCGCCGGATTCCAGTAAATGGCGGTAATATCATTGGCCACGGCGGAGAAGGATTCGGCCATTCCCGCAGCCCGGGCTCCGGCTCCGATTTTCAGAAACTGACCGGACGTAGTGGCCACTTTGGTGGTCGTCTGCGCACTAATGATTCCCAGTCCCAAAATCCCGATGAAGAATATTTTTTTCATTTTCGCACCCCGCCTCACTTAATGATTGCCAGACGACCGACCCGTTCCTGTCCGTCCGGTGTTTCCACATGATAGATATAAATCCCCGGTGCAATATCGAATTGATCCTTGCTCAGGAGATCCCAGGATTCCGTGCCGTCATACAAATCGCCCGCGTGTTCCAATGTTTTCACATGTTCACCGGCGATTGTATAAATACGGATTGTACACACCTGGGGGAGGTGAATGAAATCGACCCGGCGATCCCCGCGACCATAGGTGAAAACCTGTGGCGGCGGTGTTTCAAATCCGGACGACGCCACGTAGGGATTGGGAACCACCGCGATCCGGTCCATTTGTTTGGCCACCACCTCAGCATTCACGGAAGCCGGTGTAAACGTGACGTTGTAGCGTTCGGTAGTTCCTTCCGTGCAGAATGGTTTATTCACATAAATTCCAATCCGGGCTCCGTTGGGAGGCGGTGTAAAGGCCAGGGAAGAATCAATTGTAATGTCCCAGGTGGCCGTAGGAGCATTATGTACAATGGCTAAAGGAATGATTACATCTCCAATGCTGAGTTCGTTATCGCCGTCATTGTCGGAAAATATGAAATCGACCTGAACGTTGTCATTCAAATTCATGATTTTAAATCTAACCGGTTGAGGATTGATAAAAACCGACGTATCCAGGTAAGTATCGGAACTGAATTCAACGGATAAATCCCGGGGATAGAGGGTGGCACCGGAAAAACTGCTTACGTCCACGGTATACCCGAAATACTCGGTATCCCCTTCCCAGGCGGTGTAGTCCAGGCTGGCTGCATCCAAATCCAAAACGTATAAATCAAATTCCGAAAACTGTAGATGGCCGCCCCAGTCATTTTTCACCGTATTCAATGAAATGGCATCCCACGCCAGGGTAGTATCGGTTCCCAGAATCTCTTTTACCGTCATGAATTTCCGCGATCCGGAGGGAAATATTTCAATATCCAGTTTCTTATCGGAATCCAAATGCACCGGGTCCAGTAAGTCCACCTGGACCAGAGCTGTGGCAAAACCTTCCACATGGGTCAGATTCGGCGTGGCGTCTTCCACACCAAGCGAAGGCGCATTGGGGATGACTTCCACTACGTTTACGCCGCCAATATTTTTGGGACATTCCAAAGGCGGAAGATTCCCCTCCACGCTGCCCTGATCATAGGCCGTAACCGCATAATAATATTTCAGACCGTTTACCAGATTGGAATCCACAAAAACCCGGGAAAGTCCCGTGTCGTCACCCATGTCCATGTGATACCCCTCCGCCGAGGGAATCGGGTGCGGACCGGTGATATCATCAATCAGATCGAACTGAGCCAGGGGGACATTTCCAAAGGCAATGCCCTGATTATCCGTGATGACATTGCCCCAGTCACCCTTCACATTGCTGCGATAAATCTTATAGCCTTCGAAATCTTCCCCGTTCACCGGGTCCACCGAATGTTCGGCAACATCATTCCAGTACAACGTGACTTTCCCGTCGCCCGGCACGGCGACCACTTCCGGCTTATCCGGCGGTTTGGTAAACTGGAAACCCAAACGATAAATCCAATCCGCAACTTTAGCGTTGGACATCATGTCATCCTTACCCTGTCCCAAAACCAGCGCTATGGAGAAGTTCTGCGATTCTCCCGGCTCTAACGGGAAATATCCCGTTCCGAATATGAAAATATTGTCTGCTTCCTGGGCAATATCGGCACCGGAAGCATAGGTCCCCGGTTTCATTCTACGCCACATGATATCATCCATTTGGGCTTCTTCCGTTCCGTAGATCGGGGCCCAAAAACTGGTGAGACCAATCATATCCGATTCGTCAATATCCAGATATTCGTAGTCCGGTTCACCTTCATCCGGCACGCCGTTTCCGTTCAGGTCATCGCTTTTCCCATCCAGGTCGCCCCAGTCGTCCACCCGTCCGTCGCCATCGTCATCGATCCCGTTCCACATGAGCGGATCGTAGTAATTCCGGGCCTCCGCCGTATCCGCTGCCGCTTCTTCATCGGTGGCCTGCCAGTCGCCGTCATCATCGATACCATTGGTATAGCTTTCATCTACTAAACCGTCATGATCATTATCGATACCGTCATTGGCCAAACCGGGACTTTCCAGAAATTTATAGCCCAGCCAACCCAGTTCATCCCAGGGAATATTAAAATCGTTTCCCGAGCCTTCCTTGTCCCAGCAATAGACCATCGATTTCACATCCAACTGATCTCCGGTATAACTGTCAATGCCATCCTGATTCACAAACCCAGCATAGTCGTCGGCAAAATCTCCGGCGCCGCCGATGTGGGGATCGCCGATCATACCGATCACTACTTTATTCAATCGCTTTTCACTCACATTGGTTACCGTGTATTGGAAGAAAATGATATCTTCCGCTACGGAGGCGGCATATTGATATCCCCGGACTGTTACCTGGACACCGATGCCCCGAATACTGGAGTCCGAGGGTGACGGATAATACTGGAATTCGGCATTATAGCGATCATCCATAATATAATAGCTTTCAAAGTCGGCCACCGTAACATCATTCCCGAATTGTCCGGGCCATTGCAGATACCCATCCGCATCGACGGGGAAATTATCACCCCATGTGGTGGGATCGGTGGAAATTGCAATCTTGTCCTGACTGGGTGCTGCATATCCCGGAAGCGGTTCCCAGCCCCACCAGTTGGCGCCACCGTTAATATCGTAATCACCTCCATCCAGCATACCGTCTGAAAAAATGGTTACCGTATCACTATCGGCATCCACTACTTCCGCGCCCACCATGGGGCCGAATTCATAACCGTATCCGTGACTGGAATAAGCCGGCCATTCCAGCGAAGGTTCCGTATTGGGTCTCCCGATGGAACCATAATTGTAAAACAGGGTCCGGACTTTGTTGCCCTCATGCAGGCCGAACTTCCGATCACTGTGATCCATCGTCTTGGCCAGACGCCGCTGTTGTTCCATATCCCGGATGAAACGGTTAAAATCCTCTTTTGTCCAATACTTCATCGGTCCCGCCGGTCGCTGTAGCGGAGTTTTGTCCCCGGCAATCAGGATTCCCGAAAACAAACAGAAAGACAGAATGAGCAATATTTTTGAGTAATGAATCAAGCGCATGTTTCCATCCTTAAATATTGAATTCGAGGCCGACATAAACCACCCGCGGAGTGGAATACCAATTCGGCCGATTCGTGTATTCCGCCGTTGATTCATCCCCGAAACGGCCCAGCGTATATCCGGCGCGTCCCGAGGAATCGTGCACATAATTTTCATTCCGGCGGTCGAATAAGTTATAAACCTTCACAAACGCTTTCGCCGAACCTTTGGAAATATGGAAGATTTTATAGGCCGTTACATCCACGTTTGCCTGAACCGGTTTGCGTCCGGAATTTTCTTCCGCAACACGAATCAGGGCATTCGCATCAGCCGGTGTATAGGGATAACCGCTTTCCAATCGACCAATGGTACTGATCCGCCAGGATCCCGGTCCCATGTTCAATACAAAGCGAAAAGCATGGGGCTGATCCCAGTTCAGAAAAACCACTTTTTTCTGCGGCTCAATGGATAGACGAAAATCCCGGCGGGTCCGGGTGGGATCCGATTCATTTCCCACCGCCACCTGGTAGGTGTAATCGATGGAACCGGAGATCCAGTTCGACAGGCGTTTCTCCAGGGAAAATGTGACTCCCTTCACATTCCCCCAGTCCCGGTTAATGAATAAGGCGTAGGAATCAGATCCCCCCGGTAAAATATAGACTTTCTGACCCAGGAGGTTTTTCATGTCGCGGTAAAACACTTTCACATAAATGGCCATATCCGTTGTAATTGCCTGTTCAAAACCCACTTCATAACTAACCGTCTTCTGCGGGTTTAAATCCGCATTCCCGATATCACTCTTTATCACACCCGGCAGTACATTAAAATCGGCGTTGGTGTAGAGACGGTTATAGGGCGGCATCTGGAAAAAATGACCGTAGGAGAAAAAGAGTTTTCCGGTGGTGGTGATGGGGAAAGCGATGGAAAAACGAGGGCTGAATTGGGTCTTTACCGTGGCCGGTTTGGTCTGATTGGTATCCGGATCATTCCAGTCCAGGGCCACGCGGCCATCAGGATCATAATAATCCCAGCGATAACCAATATTCAGAATAAAATCTTCCATCTCAATTTTATCCTGCACATATCCGGACATTTCCACAGGATTATTGGTATAGGAGTTGGTCAACAGACTACGGGACGGAATATCAATACTTCCCGGGATTCCATCGCCATTATCATCCTTGGCCGAATCCCAGATACCATTTCCGTTCAGATCGGTGAACGTTTCACCGTCATCCCAGGCTCCATTTTGGTTGGCATCGGTCCAGGGCTCATCCCTCCGGTCCACGTTGATCGACCAGGACAGTAAATCGAAAGCATGATTCCGCCGTTCAAACCCGACTTTGACCTCATGGTGATCGGCAACCTGACTGGTCAATTGGGCATTGAATAAATTGGTTTTCACTTCCCGTTCATACCGGGCATTGTTGGTCCCCCCGGAATAAAATTCATAGTTGCTATCCCGAACATAATAGCCCCCCCAGACCAATCGGGGATCTTCGGGATTTCTGTAGGCATAGTATTCATAAAAATTTCGTGAATTGGAATAATTCAGGGTATAGAATGTTTTGGTACCCAGTTGATGCGTCCACTGCAGCATGTGTGTTTCGGCATCTTTTACATTCCAGTAATGCCCCCATTTCAAATATTTCCGTGTGTGGCTGTAACTTTTCCAGGATTGGTTTTCACTGATATAATTGTACTGCAGTTTAATGTTATTGTTCACATAGTAGGATAATTTCGTCTGAAGATTCAATTTATCACTGGGGTTGGCGGCAAATACTTTCCAGTCCGAGGAATCCTGCAAAGCGCCGTAGGCGTTATATTTGGAAAAACCGAACAAGGTGCCCTGGCGTTGGTTCTTGCGCATGGAAACAAAAAAGCGAACACGGTCCCAGAAAGGCAGATAGCCGGTGAGGGTCGCTTCCGTTTCCTGCAGGTTGCCTAAATTATAGGGTTGGGCATAATCTTGTATGATGGGATGGACATCCAGATCATAATTGGTCAGCATATCACCGCCCATATATGAAACCGAACCGTGAAATACTTTACCCGGATTCTTGGTAATAATATTTACGACTCCAGACATGGCCTGACCGTATTCGGCGGAAAAGGAACCGGTAATCACGGATAGTTCTTCAATGGCATTCGTGGCGATGTCCACGCCAATTAGATTATTGAAGGGATTCACATTCGGTACACCGTCAATCAGGTAGGCGATTTCATCAGAGCGACCGCCACGAAAATGGAGCGCGCCTCCCGCATCCACGGAAACACCGGCCTTGGTTTGAACAATGGCCTGAAACGTTTCTACCGGTGAATCTTCAATGGTCTGTGAAGATATTATTGCCGCCGAAGCAGTAGCATCCTTCTGAATCATAGGCCGATGTGCTTTCACGGTAATCTCTTCTCCCGATTCCAGGACGGTAACTTCCAGCACGGCATTGACGGTTGTCGTCAAATCGCTATGAACAACGACTTCTTCCGTTTTAAGGGTTTTATACCCGATCATGGAAAAGGTCAGGGTATAGGTTCCCGGCGGTACATTCAGAATATAATACCGGCCGTCGGCATCGGCAGCAGCACCCAGATAGAGATCTTCAACAACCACATTGGCTCCAGCCAGAGATTGCCCGTCTGAGCCGGTAACCGTTCCGGCAATTTTCCCTGTAGTACCCCCTTCAAGCAGGCCGGCGATAAATAAAATAGCGAAAAATCGGCGAAGTGATTTCATGGCAAATCCCCTGAAGTTGACGAAATCGGAAAAAGAGACGAGCCCCGATAGACATCGGGGCTCGTCATGGTGGTTATTTCAACAGCGTCATGGTGCGCGACAAGGTCGCACCGTTTATGTTGAGTTTATATAGATAAGTTCCGCTGGCTACCGGAACACCTTTGCCGTCCAGTCCATTCCAGATTACGGAATGTTCACCGGCCGGTTGATATTCGGATACCAGAGAATTCACCAGTCGTCCCTGCAAGTCATAAATCATGAGTTCGACTTGACCGGCACGAGCCAGTTCATATTTGATATTGGTGGTTGGGTTGAACGGATTGGGATAATTCTGGGACAGATGATAAGTATCCAGAATCTGGGAACCCCAATCATTGGAGATAGCCAGCACTTCATCGCTGGTCAATACAACGACATATTCGGTTGCTGTGGTATCGCCATCTTCATGTCCGACTACCACATCGGGATGGGTATCGCCGTCCAGATCAGCATTCATTCCACCGTTTCCACTCGCTCCGCCAAAAGCAACGGAATAGGTCCGCACGGTTCCGGTTGTATCCACCTGATAAACCAGATCCGGTCCCGTATAACTGTTGGTGTCAAGCACACTGCCGCTCACGTAATCAAAACGATAAACCGCACTGTTATAGTTGTTGCCGATGAAAATTTCACCCAGGCCGTCACCGTCAAAGTCACCTACAGCCATGCCACGGGTTCCTCCGGAAACATGACCGATCACGGCAACGTCGCTGGAATCGGCCGTAGCCAGGTCAGCAACTTCAGACATGACCCGAACATCTCCGGACCAGGGGCTGACAATTAATTCCTCGGAACCATTGCCATCCAGATCGAAACTGGCCTGTCCCTGCAGAGCCCACATATCGTTACCGCCACCGGTAATGAGATTCACATATGGTGTGTACGTATCGGCGCCGGAGGCTTCATACCAGGTTCCGTAATCGGTGGACCAGAAGGCTTCTTTATTGCCGTCGTTATCCACATCGCAAATCGTGGCGCCATAGGTCGACCCCACATCACCGGTCGTATCCAGGACTTCCGTATTCCAGGTCGTGAAACCACCCAGGAAACCGCCGGATCCCAGTGAGAAAATCATCATAGCATCATTGGTCGCTGCATCACTGAATTTCCGGAATCCCATGACAACTTCTTCCGCACCATCACCATCGATATCGCCAACGGCCATTGCCGAAGGACGGGTGTTGGAACCAACGGAGACACCGAAGTTCCAGGTCGCGGTCGGAGCCGGAGGTGTTGTACCATCCCAAGCCGGAAGATCGGGACCTTCCCAGACGTAGAAACGAGAGGGATTGGATCCATCCGGGGGATTGCCGGTACCGTAAGGCACGCCCAGTAAAATTTCCATGTGCCCGTCACCGTCAAGATCGCCTACTGCATGGGTAGGAAAACTGGCGCCGCCGGTATACAGGGTTGTGTCCCACCAGGACCAGACCAATTCATATCCGCTGGCTCCGGCTTCATACAGCCATAAAGAACAGCCAGTAGGATATTCAGGTCCGCCTCCGTTGGGATTGGAATGATCGGAGAGTACTAAAAATTCTTTATTTCCGTCCTCATCAATGTCCCAACCTGCCGAAACGGCCTGGGTCACCACGACCGGGTAAGGGCTACCGGGATACGTGGTTTGTGAGAACGTCTTGCTCCAACCGGTCCCAAACGCTTCCTGCGCCAATAGACCGGTTAAGAGCATCGCCGCTCCAATCAAGATATTAACTTTTTTATTCATTTGATCTCCTCTAAAGATTCGATTCAAGGTTGCTGAATTTTGTCTTTTGACAAAATTAGGTTCGAAAATTTTACCCCGCAATTTTCTATAAATCAATAGAATATTTATTCCGGGTTGTCTGTCATGTCATACTGAACGAAATATAGGGTCATAATCCTTTAATTATACTGATATACGTAGCAATAAAGGGAGCTTTATGGAATAATCCCATAGTACCTGATAAAAAATAGTGATTACGGATGACAGTGCAAGTTGAAAGGAGAAATCACATAGAAAACAGGAGACAGTCCATAATTGGAACTTGTGAAGCCAATATTTATATGATATTGGCTGTTTCTTCGTCACCACGGGCTTCGTTAATATTTGTTTCGGACGGCTTTGGAACCTCCATTTGAAAATCATATTACTTTTGTATATAGCATCTCTGGGGACGATATACCGATATCCACGGCGGTTTTTCTATATCGAGATGGAATCCCAAATGAAAAGCCTGTAGTACCTGACAAAGTACACCCATGAGAGCGAAATCCCGATCCTCGAATGATTGAAAAGGATGGGGTTGATTAAACCGGATTTCACTTAATTTCCCCTATCATCATGCGGCGTCAATTACTCCTCATCTGCTTTCTCCCGTTTCTGATTTCACACTCTTACGGTCAGAACCGACTCACAGCCGATACGTCCGTTGTGCTAGATGCTGAATATTCTCCCTTACTATATAACGGATCAATGTGGGGAAAATGGTCTGCCGGAAGCCTGGTCCTTGGGAACGAGGAGATCAGAACACCGCCCAATGCAGACCTTCAGTCCGCCTGGGTGGACCCCGATGAATCGAATGTTATTGCCCTTTACCGGGACTATCGCGAACAGAATCAATTTATCGTCAGGATCTATAACCAAGCAGCGGAGCTGAAGCATTCCTTTCCACTCCGGCGAAACCGGGACGTGGGTCTACCGCTCATTCGGGTTTTTCGTTCCGGCTGGTCACTGTGCCTGTTTCCCGAAGACCAGTCTTATCGATGGATATCCCCGACCGGGGGAGCGATCACAGGATCCGTATTTCCAAACACGCAATTTGATCTGGAAAAGAAAATCCTTACGGCCGTGAATTCTCAGGGCGACTTTTTCAGTCTTCAGATGAAAAGCAGTGATGTCCGAGTAAAGAAGAATATTGTGCTGATGCGCTGGCAGGAAGGAGCCCGTCCCGATTCCCTTTTGACCCTGCCATTGAATATTCCTTACTATTTCCAAATCCATAATCAGTTGGCATGGGTTATCGGAACGGCCTCCATGCTCGATAATGGTCCGCCGGATTTTATCGAAACCAGGATTGATCTCACGACCTTGCAAATCGTTTCCTATCGTCAATTACGGGGAATTCCACGAAAGAGTATCCTAACGACAGACAAGGCATTTCTCATCTATGATGACGGTATTATCATGGAATCCGTTGGTGACGTAACCAAAACATCTGAATTTTTCCCGTTTCAGGATCAGACCTATGTTCGTGATGTTTTTAGTGACGGTCGCTTCCTGTGGATTCTGGCAACCCCGGATCCTCATGTTGATAAAACCGGGATTACTTTTCCGGATTTCGTCATTATCCGGTTCCAACAGGCAAATCACCTGATGACCGCCCATGCTCTTGACCTCCCGCCTGCCAATCGGGTTTCGGCTTCCCTGTCTACAGATAAAACCGTCTTACTGATTGCCCACAATTCTGTCGTCAGCCAATTTCGCCTCCCCATTAATCCATGAAGCACGCTTTGTTATACATAAGTGTTTTTGTCCAATGGACCTGGGGACAGTCCTATAGCTGGCCCTGCCAACCCTTTGACCAGGCGCACTGGGTCAACGGTACTTTCTGCGAATGTCGCTCCGGTGCCAGCGGAGACGTGGACCATTTCCACGATGGTTTGGATATCGATTTGCCGGCCGGGAATGCGGTATACTCCGTAATTGACGGCGCGGTGTACAGTATCGGGACGGCCGACGATTATGGTATTAATTCCTGGGTTCGGGTGGGTCGCTATGCCTATGTCCACGTCATCCCCAATCCCATCCTGTCGGTCGGGATGCAGGTTACTGCACACCAGACGATCCTGGGATGGACGAATTCCTGGAATCACATTCATTTCAAGGACGGTTATCCCGGCAGCGAGATCAATCCGATTCGCCAGGAAGGCGGAATCACACCGCTGAATGATCCCTATGATCCCTGGGTGAATGACATTCGTTTTTACATCGATGGCACTCAAACCGAATTTGCCAACCGGCGGGTTTACGGAAGAGTGGATATCGTCAGCCGGGCCATGGATCATACCGATAACGGTCCCATCGGCTGGGATAATGGTATCTATCAGATCGGCTATGAAATCCTGGATTCCGCGGGAACGACGATTCAGCCATTGAGAACACCGTTTTTGTTTGACCAGATTCCTTCCCAATCCTATGTACATAATGTGTATGCTCCGGGCTCCAATACAAGTACGTATCGTTACATCGTAACCAACCATCTGTACGGTAATAATTATCTGGATGTAACTACCTGGCCGACGGGAGAATATACGGCCCGGGTGATTACCGCCGATCCCTATTTCAATCTGGATACTCTGGATCAAACCTTCACCGTTACGGAAAGTGATACGACGGCACCCCAACCTCCCCGATGGATTTCCGCTCTTTCGGTGGATAATGGTTTTCAGCTTCGATGGAATCGCAATGCTGAACCTGATCTGGCTGGATATCGACTTTATTTCAGTTACGATCTGGATGACTGGTATTTGTATAGTGACGAAAATGATCTGACACCGGGAACCCATCAGTTGACAATTGAATCCTTCGCGGAAAATATTACGATCTATTTTCGCCTGACGGCCGTGGACGCCGCGCCCTTTCCCAACGAAAGTAGACCCTCCGAAGTTTTCCCCTTCCGGAAAAATGTACAGAATCAAATTCTGATATACGATCTTCAGCGTCCGAACCACATTCTGGATTCACCAGGTCAGGTGGCAAACTTAATTCCCGGCTGGAATTATGGTGTACAAACCCTGCGGGATACGATTCCGGATTCGCTGAATACAACCTCCATACAGCTGATCATTGTCCTTGCGGGGAATGAATCCGAACGGAATCTTCCATCCGGTCTGGTTCCCTTAATCACGTCTATCCCGACCTGGATTCAGGGAAACCGTGCCCTGGACATACTGATTTCCGACACGACCTTCCTGTCCCTGCAAATGGACTGGAATCTTTTCCCCGGACCGCTTTCTGACGACTCATGGACCGTGGCGGGAGAAACCAATACGCTTTTTCAGAATTTCCAATCGTCCCTGAACGAAACAGATACGCTCCGGACATTTGCCGACAGTTCCGGAGGGCTTGTCCTCCGGGATCAGTCCGGTCGAGGGCTGGGAGTCTGGCAGGATTCCCTGTTGGTGATTGATTTTTCATTAAATATGCTTTCCCCGGCAGGCCGGACTGGTTGTGTCACCCGGGTGATAGCCACCTTCCTCCCCACCGTCTCCACCTCTGCCGATCACGCCCTGCCGGAACAGTTCTCGCTTGCCATTTATCCCAATCCCTTCAATCCGAATGGTACCCTTTCCATCAATACAAACCATGAACCGGCGACATTATCCGTATTCAATCTTCTTGGGCAGGTCGTTTTACAAACAGACATTAATCCCGGGACAAATAACCACCGGATTCAATTTCCCTCGCACACCCTTTCTCAATTATCTTCCGGGGTTTATTTCGTAAAATTGACTTCAGTAGTTGACCCGGAACATTCCTTAACAAAAAAAATGGTGTATCTGAAATGAAGCGACTAAATAGTGTACTTGCGGGAATCTGGTATCTGACGGTGTTAGGATGTGCGGCCCACCAGCCCCTGGTTACCGAGTTCGGTGACCGGACCCTGGCCCGGCGCATCCATTCCGAAATCATTCGCTCCGGACTAACGCCGAATATGGGTGTGCGGGTCATTTCTCTCCGGTCCGGGAAAACCGTTTACACCTATAATGCTGATCACCTGTTCATGCCCGCCAGTAACAATAAAATTTTTACGGCCGCTTCCGCTCTGCATTATTTGGGTCCCCAGTACCGATTCATTACCCGTGTTTTTGCAGACAGTAATTCTACCAACCCTCAAAATCATCGCCTGGGACATTTGGTATTGAAAGGTTCGGGAGACCCGGATTTAACCATAGACCAACTGGAAGCGCTGGCGACCCGGCTGGCCAAACGGTGGAATCAGATTGATACGTTAATTCTGGACAATACTGTTTTGGATACGATTCGTCTGGGAAATGGCTGGATGTGGGATGAAGGCCCCTGGTGGTATGCCGCCCGGATCGATCCCCTGACCCTGAATGACAATTGTATTGATTTTTCAGTGACTCCGGGAGATTCAGGTGAGGCTCCCCAGGTTACGTATTTCCCGGAAACGGAGTATATTACCTTCACCAATCGGGCCGTAACCGTCACCGATACTATGGACTTCAAACCGTGGGAAATTGATCGGGACTGGGAAAATGCCGGAAATCATTTTGAACTGACCGGCGAAATGTTAACGACGGACAAGGCAAAGACGGTGTACCGGAATATTGATAATCCAACCCGGTTTACCGGGCAGGTTTTCCGGGAATTGCTCCTGGATAAAGGGATTCAGGTCGGTTCCGTGATCCGGGTGGATTCGGTTTCCCCGGGGGATGTTTCCGTCGATAGCATCGTGTCCCAACCGCTTCGGGAATCCGTGGTCAATTTATTGAAATCCAGTGATAATCTCACCGCCGAATTATTGATTAAAACTATCGGTCATGAAGTCTTTGGTGGAAAGGGCACCTGGAAAAAAGGATTAACCGCCGAAAAAATATTTTTATACGATTCGGTCGGCGTGGACACTGGGAAAATTCGTATCGTGGATGGCTCAGGTGTCAGCCGGTACAATCTGACATCTCCCGAAGCGTTGACCAAGGTACTGGCCTATGTGTATTCCGACTTTACCTTGAATGCGGAATTCATGGCCGCCCTGCCTACCGGTGGATGGGACGGCACGCTGGAAAACAGGATGCAGGACCCTCTTTTCGATCGCCGTATCCGGGCCAAGACCGGTACTCTGTCCGGGGCCACGGCGTTATCCGGATTTGCTTTTACCCGGCAGGGCGAACCGCTGGCTTTTTCGATTATGATGAATGGATATGTCGGAAGTTCCCGTCCCTATAAGTATCTGGAAGATCGCATTTGTTATCAATTGATTAAAACCAAACGGTGATTTATGATTAAACCTCCCGCCCTTAAACCGGGCGCTACCATCGGCATTATTACTCCTTCCTACTGGTTTAAGGAAGCGTATTTTCAGAAAACCATCCCATATTTTACTGACCGGGGTTTTCGGATTAAACGGGGACCCACAACGCGGAAGCAATTTCGACAATACGCCGGGACTCCGGAAGAACGGGCTGCAGATATCCAGACCTTTTTCGAAGATCCGGACGTGGATGCCATCATCTGCGGTCGCGGTGGTTACGGGGCTAACCGCGTTTTCCCCCTTTTGGATTATAACCGAATCCAAGCTCACCCGAAGATTTTCATGGGCTACAGCGATATTACTGCTTTCCTCACTTCCATTACGACACACACCGGACTGGTGACTTTTCACGGCCCCATGCTGGCGACGTTCAAGGAAGAATTTGTGGCTTACGATATGGATCTGTTAATCCGAACCCTCTCCGGGGAAGCGCCCCTTTCGATCGAAGCACCGGATGACCTTCCGATGTACATCCTGAAAACCGGGTCGGCCGAAGGTCCCCTCTGGGGCGGAAACCTGTCCCTATTACTGGATCGGCTGGGTACACCGGACCAACTGAATACAGACGGTTCCATCCTGTTTCTGGAGGATATCGGCGAATATTACTATGCTTTCGACCGGATGCTCCTCCATTATCGCCGAACCGGGGCCTTTGATCATATCAGGGGATTAATCATCGGTGAAATGACCAACATGAAAGACCAGGAAATTCCGTTCGGCCGTACAGTGGATGAAATCGTGATGGACGTTTGCGGTGATCTGGATATTCCCAT
>JAADFQ010000105.1 GCA_013152835.1 FCB group bacterium | reverse complement strand
CAACCCTGGCAGATGAATACGGTACGCCTGAGCCCGGGAAAAACGATTGACATTATTATTGAAGGCAACAACCGGGGATTATGGACGTTTCATGACCACGACACGAGAAAGGTAACCAATAACGGCTTATATCCGGGGGGAAATTTACTGGCTTTAGTCTATGAAGACCTTCCCGCTGAAGAAACGAAACTGGATATGATGTCACAAAAAATGGGTTTGGATGCTTTGCCCATTGTGGCCCTGGACGAATAGGAAGGAGGATCAGAAATGACTAATCTCAAGATGAATTGGATTGTATTATTGCTGATAAGCGTTACTCCTGCATTGGCCCAGGTCAATCCCGGTATTCAGTTAGGTGTACGTGGCTTAACATCGATGAATACGGACGTGACTGCCGACCAAACCACATCAGCGGTGAATGATTTTTCAGATACCGGTGTTCTGTTAGGTTTTCGCCAGAAACTCTATAATCAATATCGAGGTCAGTTTGTCATCGGATTTCAATTCCCGGATGCGGACTCCGATCTTGGACAGGTGTTTTTTCATCAAACCTTTCTGAAGGTGGAAAACAAGTCTAACATTCTGAAATTGGGACGTTCACGGGTCCAGAGTACATTGATTGAATTTCCCACATTGCGGGATGACGACGCCCTGGCTTTTACCGATGTGTTAAATCCCTTCTCTTCCGGCGAGAATACCGAGGACAATCAATTTGGCAATGTGCTGGAACTGGCGCATGTTCACCATCAACGTTATTGGGTTCGTATCCATGGTGAACATTTCACACAGACACCGATCACACCGGTAACATCGGAAACGGATTTCAGCCTGAATGCGTTGGGCTTTTCATTGGAATACCGGGTTCCGAGGACTGAGCTATGGAATCGCCCCGTACTTCAACAAATCGGATTCGGATATAATAATTATCTGATGAACAAATCCGGTTTATCTACGGACCACGGCAATAAAATGGAAAACATTATTTTGTCAACGATAGTGAATCTTCGCCGGGATCCGGTTCACTTTTGGGATCTGCGTTCACAAATCATCACCAACCGGGGATTCAATGATATTACGGAAGTCAACTCCTATATGGAATTAACCCGGGCCCATTCCATCGGCAGTTTTACCTCCCTGCGTTACATCTACCGCAAACTGGAACGTCCGACAGTTCAATTGTCGCTTTCCGGAGGAATCAAGACTTACCCGGACCTGGTGAATACCAGCCGTCAGGTTCAGCTAATCGGGAATATTTTCTATCGTCTGGGCGAGAATTTCGACGCCGGGATTCAACTTCAGTATCAGGACTACACCGGAGATTTGGCAACGCTATTTGGCAATAGTGAAACCAGAATTCAGTTTGCCCTGATCTATTCGATTGACCAGATGTGGAATAACCAATTTGACGACCGGGAATCTCTACTTAATCTGGAACACGGATATATCCCATAGTTGCAATGAAATGAAGCCCCCCACCCGCCGGTAAAACCTAGGGTACTTTTTTCCTTCGCCCGGGTGTAATATCGCAATTCGTCGGGGTGATTTTCTCAAATCCGGGATCAATGATACTTTCATGACCTACGAATTTTTATCTAAAACCAGAATGGTTGTCAGCCTCACCAAAGAATTTATTTTTCTGGTGATGCTGTTAATCCTATTCTTTGTCGTAATGAGTGTATGGGGACACCAGGAACATCCCGAATTGTGGGCCAGTGTACTGGTGCTATTTTCAATAACTAAAATCTATTTGCTCGTATCACACACATTTAAAAAATTGGATATTCTGATTGAAAACAATCATTCATTCCGGCATCTGCTCCTTTTATTAAGTGCTATCATTACCATCATCGTAATCTCATTCGCGATAGATTATTTATGTATCTCGGAAATTTATCCAGGGGCTTTTTCCGGGATTCAGAATAGTCAACCCTTGGTTTTCCGTTTTACCAACTTATTGTATTTCAGTATCGTAACATTTACCACGGTTGGTTACGGAGATATCATTCCTGTCATCCTGGTCGCCAAACTGATTACCGTGTTGGAAATGATGTCGGCGTTTGTAGTGATTGTGTTCATCATTTCCAAATATTTCAAAACAAATTAAAAGGATGAAAACCGGAAAATGAAAAAGCAAAAACTATCTTTAATCGGGTCTGTTTCCCTGGGGACAGGGGTAATGATTGGTGCCGGTATTTTTGTCCTGATGGGACAGATTGCCGAGTTGGTGGGCGATCTGTTTCCGATAGCATTTATCGCCGGAGCCATCGTCGTGGGATTCAGTTCCTATTCATATATCAAATTTTCCAATGCGTATCCATCTTCCGGCGGAGTGGCTAAGTTCTTGTCAAAATCCTACGGCCCGGGTACGGCAACCGGTACCTTTTCCTTGCTGATGTATGTATCCATGGTTGTTTCCGAAAGTTTGGTCGCCGGTACGTTTGGTGCCTATACGCTCAGGCTCTTTCCTGAAGAATATGCCGGTTATGCGTCCATGCTTGGTGTGGGACTGATTGCGATAGCCTATATCGTCAATATTTCGGGGAATAAAGTGATTGAAGCCACCGCTACTTTCACGGCAATTATCAAGGTTGTAGGGATTTCAGTTTTAGCAATTTCCGGACTCATAATTTCCGGACTGCCGACGATTACCGGCACTTACGTTTCAGAAGCCGGGGGCAACCTTCCCGAAGGGTTTGGGTTTATCGCAGCATTGGCATTGTCAATTCTGGCATATAAGGGATTTACTACCATCACCAATCAGGGCGGTGATATTGAAAATCCACATCAAAATATCGGCAGGTCGATTATGATATCGATCATGATTTGTACCCTGATCTACGTCGTCCTGGCATTATCGGTCGCCGGAGGATTGAGCATTCCGGAAATTATTGCTACCAAAGATTATGCTTTGGCTGCCGCAGCCGAACCGGTGTTCGGTGAATGGGGTTTGTTGATGACGATTATCCTGGCCATCATTGCCACTGTTTCAGGTGTAATTGCCAGTATTTATTCAGCCTCGAGAATGTTTGGTATGCTCAGCAATATGAAGCAGGTACCGAATATAAAACGAATGGGTAATCTTAAAAACCCGGCCCTTATTTTTACCGTTTCCCTGGCCATCCTGTTAACGATTTTATTTGATCTGACACGGATTGCTTCGATTGGAGCCATTTTTTATCTGATCATGGATATCGCCATTCACTGGGGTCTTTTCCGATACCTGAGAAAAGAATTTGAGTTCAACCCGGTCATACCTTTGATTGCCTTGGTGCTGGATGGAATTATTCTCGGTGCTTTTATTTATTTAAAATATTTGAACGATTCCTTTGTTCTCATTGTAGCTTTTGTTGGAATTGTTCTGATCATTTTAAGCGAACGTCTTTTCATGATATCACACACCGATAGTTCCGGAATCATGCACATGGAAATGGACGAAGAAGACATGAATGATATGATGTGATTCCCAATTGTCCGGTTGAGTATTTATACGTTTTGAATAATAAGGATTCATCTGCCCCGATAGCTTTCGGGGTAGTTCGCTCTATATCGGGATGACGGTACGCATCGTAGAACTGGATGGTATCGGCCAAGTGATGATTGAACAAAGTCCGCGGGCAAAATATTTGCGGCTATCCGTAAGAGCAACCACCGGAGTCCGGGTAACCGTTCCCCGGGGAATGAAACTGGCCGACGGTGAACGCCTGGTGTATAAAAAAGCGGCCTGGATCCGTCGGAAACTTACCGAATTGAATGCAGCACGACAGCGATTGGGACCGGAATTGGACAGCACGGAAACAAACGCGATTATTCAACGGCAGGTGCAGACATTTGCCCGGAAATATGGATTTAGCTATCGAAAGCTTACAGTGCGGACGATGACTTCCCGCTGGGGAAGTTGTTCCACAACCAATTCACTCAGTATCAACGCCCGGGTTACCGGATTACCGGACGAACTGCGTGATTATATTATTATTCATGAACTGGCTCACACGGAAATAAAAAATCATGGACCGCGATTCTGGGCACGGATGGATCAAATCTATGGTCCGGGAAAGGCCCGCGAACTGAATCGCCAGTTAAGATTGTATTCCCCCGTACCGCCGTCTAATCCGGATCGGAAATCCGCAAGTCGAGACAGCGGAGTTGATCTTCAATCGACGCCAGGGTGATCTCTTCCAGCGACTGTTGTAGTAATTCCCGGACCTGCGCCCAGTGATCATGAAGCGGGCAAGGTGTTTCCGTACCGCAACCGGATAAACCCAGAATACAGGTTTCAAACAAACCTTTTCCATCAATGGCTTCAACAACTTCAATGAGGTGTATATCCCGGGAAGGTCGCGCTAAGGCGATGCCACCGTTCGGTCCCCGGTAGGATTTCAGAATCGCTTTCCGGGTTAGGATTTGCAGAACCTTGGTTAAAAAATGAAAGGAAATATGGAGTTCCCGCGATAACTCCCCGATGGGAATATAGGGGCGGTCCGGGGACTTGGAAGCCACCGACATTACTGCGACTAATCCGTGGATGCAGGCTTTTGAGAAGATCATGAGATAAATTAGTTTTAAGAGTCTTTTATCTTAATTCTTTTTTATTTAATATTGGCCTGTGAAACTTACCACGAGATTTTAGTAAACCAAACCGGATCTTGTGTCCGGTTTATAAACAAAGGGGGGGACTTATGAAGTTCAAATCCTACCTTTTTCTGCTGGTGTTCGGAGGAGCGACACTGGCTTTGGCCGACAATTGTGTGGATTG
>JAADFQ010000104.1 GCA_013152835.1 FCB group bacterium | reverse complement strand
CTTCAATGAACCGGGATATTTTGCGGTAGTCAGTTCAACCAGTCCGTCCATCAACCCGGCATAGTTGGTTACACCTTCCGTGGAATCCAGATCAATTGAGGTGACAAAATGGAGATTGCCGTCCTTGGCATGACCAAAAACAACGGCATCCTCAAAATGCCATTTGTTAAATAGCCCGTGCAGATGATCAACGACGTCCGGAAGGTCCGGCAATGGATACGCAATATCCTCAGTAATTACGCTAGTGCCCTTTTTCCGCAGGGAACCGACGGTGGGATATAAACCCTTCCGTATCTGCCAAAGCGCGGCCCGATGATTTTCGTTCGCCTGGAATCCACCCACGATATTTCCGTTTGAACCTGCTATGGTTCCGATAACCGGATTAACCTGATCCAACAACGCCTGATTGGATTCACCCTGGTATTCGATCAACAGCGCCGCCGAGTCGGGGGCCAGATCGGCAACAGCATAGGGCGGATTTTGAAGGTATTTGGCTGTAGTCAGAGAGGAGTAGTCCATTAGTTCAACCGCATTGGCTCCGGTTTCAACTAACGTGGGGAGTACGGCACAGGCATTCCGTAGATCAGGGAATAATGCTAATCCGGTCAATTTTTCCGGGGGATCGGGAACCGTTCTCAAGGTCACCTCGGAAACAAAAGCCAGGGTGCCTTCCGAACCGATTAACAGATGAGCAAAAATACTCAGCGGATGGTCAAAATCCAGGAAGGCATTCATGGAATACCCTAACGTATTTTTAAGCTTATATTTCTTCCGGATTTTCCGGGTCAGCTCCGATGAATCGGAGATTTTTTGCTTAATCGTTTGTATTCCCTGGGCCAAAGCATTTTCCCGTGCAATAAATCGCGGAAAATCTTCCGGGTTGCCAGTGTCATAGCAATGACCATTCGCCAGAATAAAACGAACCGATTCCAGTGTATGATAAGAATTTTGGGCCGTTCCGCAGCACATTCCGGAAGCATTATTGTTAACAATCCCTCCGATTCTCGCCGCTTTAATCGATGCGGGATCAGGACCAATTCGCCTCTGAAAGGGTTTGAGATATTGATTGACCAGGTCACCCACCAGTCCCGGTTGGAGCCGGATCGTCCGTGCGCCATCTCCGATGGTGAAATCCATCCAGTTATGGGAGACTTCCGCCAATAATCCGGACGTTACGGACTGTCCGGACAAACTGGTTCCCCCGGTTCGAAAGGTGACCGATTGTCCCGTGTCCCGGCAATAGGATAATAAGGATATTATTTCCGCTTCATTCCGCGGTTTAAGGACGGCTTTGGGAACCAGTCGATATAAACTGGCATCATGAGCATAAGCCAGGCGACTTAACAAAGAATCATTAATAATCTCCCCGGGGAGATAATCAATTAACGGTTTCATTCAGAATTGGAGGATAAGTCCAAAGGGTCGTAGAGGGTTCGGAAAGAATCCGGTACGTCGATTTTGGTCTGTTTCGCATAATTAAAAGTAACCAGAGTGAAATTCGCTCCCACGAAAAGTTCTTCCGAATCATTCCGAAATACTGCTGTTAATAAATCGAAGCTGGAGCGACCGATCCGGGACAAACGGGTTCCGATATCAAACAACGTGGGATGGGTGGCCTGTTGGTAATAATTGACTTCCATACCAACCAGAATTGTACTGACATCCAAATCCCAACGATCGTATTCGAATCCCAATTGATGATAAAAATCCAACCGGGCGGTTTCCATGTAGGTCAAATAGGCGGCATGGTTTATATGCCGTAACCCATCCATATCCCGCCACCGCGATCGCAAGGTCACCCAATGCGAAAAGAGATCCCGCTGAAAATTCGGGAGCATTAACCGACGGTTCCTTTTTTCTGCGCCAGTTCGACCAACACACCACCGGTGTCTCCCGGATGAATAAAGGTCACTTCATAATTTTCCACACCGGGACGCGGCTCCGGAAATATAACCCGGATGTTATGATCGATAAGTTCTCGTATTGCGTCTCTTATATCATCGACTTCAAAACATACATGATGGATGCCCGGGCCGGAACTTTTCAGGAATTTAGCAATTGGAGAGTCATCCCCAAGACTTTCCAGCAACTCAATTTTGCTTTCTCCGACAGGATAAATCCGGGTATCCACGCCCTGGTTCTCGACCCGTTCATTTCCCGAAGACTCCAATCCCATGATCGTTTCCCAGAATGTTTGACTTTTTCCGCCGGGACCAACCGCAATCCCCAAATGATCAATCTTTTTTATTTTCATCGTAAACCGCTTTCCTGAGCCACCCCGGAGCGCAAGGTCACCCCCAGCCCGTTTCCGGGTGGTAATTCCAATCGACCATCCTCAATCGTCACGCCTGCGTATGGATCGTTGTTAATCAGTACATTCCCGTCCAGATCTGCAAAATCAATCTGTGGCGACAGGGCCGCCATAGCGGAGATTCCTACCGACGATTCGATCATACACCCTACCATAATCTTCAGGTCTCGTTTCCGGGCCATGGATATCATGGATCGGGCTTCGGTGAGTCCTCCGCACTTCATCAGTTTGATATTAATCCCGTGAAAAGAATCGGCAATTCGGGGAATATCCGCACCGGTCAAACAATTTTCATCGGCAATAATGGGAATCGGTGCCTGATCCCTGAGTCGGGCCGTATCGCTGAGATTCCGTGCCGGAAACGGTTGTTCGATCAGTTCCACACCCTGGTCCGCTAACCAGTGAACCATAATCAGAGCCGTGTCCAGAGTCCAACCTTCGTTGGCATCCACACGGATTGTTTTATTGGTAAACTTCCGGATTTCACGAATGATTTCCCGATCCTTATCCGTTCCCAGTTTCACTTTGAGTATTTTATAGGGTGCCGCTTCTTCGATCTTTTTAGGGATCAGATCGAAATTCCCCAATGCAATCGTAAAACTAGTTACCGGAGTATGATCCTCGTCGCTACCGAATAATTTATAAACCGGTACCTGTTGCCGCTTACCCCACCAGTCCCAAAGCGCCATGTCCAGGGCCGCTTCCAGCGCTTTAAGACCATGCGATATTTCAGTGATTTTGTTCTGATAGTGGGATGGATCGGCAGAAATATCCGGGAAGCGGATTCCCGATTCCAAAACGGCTTTTATCTGGTCAGCCGACTCTTGATATCTTTCCGAGGGCGCCGCCTCTCCACGGCCGATAATACCGTCCTGTTCCACATAGAGATAAATGATTTCATACCACTCATGGGTACTCCGTGAAATTCCGAAAGGATGTGTACAAACCAGCTTATAGGGAGTAAACGTTATGTCCATGATTTTAATTCCTGATCAATGGTAGTGACCAATTCCCGGTTGCCAAAACGTATCAGATCGGTGGCCGGGATATTAAACTTCGATTCCAGATCATCCATAGCATGAATGGCTTCCTCTTCGTTAAGCGCATGAGTCAACAGGTTGAAGCCCAGAATTTTCGACGATTTAAAGGGTTTCATTAAGTCAACATGAAGACGCATCACCGACTCCAGGTCCGCCATCGGATAATCGGTTACATCCAACGTCCGGTTCGGTTCATGGGTCATGATCATCCAGTCCGGCATGGCGCCGTGAAGTAATCCCAGCGTTACCCCGGAATAATACATATTGGTGATTGATCCCTGCCCCTCAACAACGATTAAATCAGTATTCTCCGAAACATGATCGATCACATATTCTATTTCGCCAGCCATGAAATCAGCCACGACGGCATCCACTGGCACACCTTGTCCACCCAACAGGATTCCGGTTTGCCCGGTACCGACAAATTCGACCTTCCACCCTTTTTGTCGAAGACGCAAGGTTAGTTCCCAGGCCGTCGTCATTTTACCGGTATCGCAATCCGTTCCCACCACCAGCATCACCGGCGTCTTCCGGTCCTTCCATGATCCCCGGGGGAAATGAGGCGGTTTCGGCGGCCGGCGCAGATCAGTGAGTTCAACACCGGCCCGATCGGCAGCGGACCGAATTTCCGGGTCCTCGCCCAGGAAAACATGCATACCGCTGATCACATTACAGTGTGCTGCAATGGCTGCCAGAATCTCGGCCCGGTATTCCGGTGTAATCCGTCCACCCTGGGGCGCATTACCGATTAAGATCGTATCCGGACGGAGAGATACCGTTTCTGAAAAAGTATTCACAACCGGAATATCACCGCCATATCCTATAACATCCTGCGCTGTTTTTCCCGCTTTCTGAGGATCGATGACCGCCAATACCCGATCCGGAAAATATCGTATCAGCATATTACCGGTTTTATTTAAAATATAATTGAAAGCACCCCGACAGAGGATTACATATCTCCCCATTGAATTCAGGTCCGGAATGTCGGCTTGCGTTTTTCCACAAATGCGGCCAAACCTTCCTTGCTCTCCTCTGTGTCAAAGAGTTTTTGGAACGCTTCGGCCTCTAATTGTAAGGCCTCTTCGATCGGTAAATGATAGCCCCGACGAATACAATCCAAAGCCGTCTTAATCGCTTGGGGACCATTTTTCAGGATACTGGTCGCCATTTTATTCGCCCGGAATAAAAGCTGATCAATTTCCACCACATCATTCACTAATCCGATCCGATAAGCCTCATCGGCAGATGTCATTTCACCGGTTACAATCCATTCGGCGGCTAGGCCAGCGCCAATCAATCGGGGTAACCGCTGAGTCCCGCCCCACCCCGGGATGATTCCCAAATGAACTTCCGGCTGGGCAAATTGGGCATTTCGCGAAGCAATCCGAAAATGACAAGCCAAAGCAATTTCACATCCCCCTCCCAGGGCGAAACCGTTC
>JAADFQ010000103.1 GCA_013152835.1 FCB group bacterium | reverse complement strand
TTAACGAAGAAACCTTTAATCTGGCTCTTTTTGATCGCGTCCAGGGCCTTTATATGGACCGGGGTTATATCTACAGCCAGATTCAACCTCAGATTATACCGGTGGGCCAGGATTCACTGGATATTCACTTTGTCATTACCGAAAACCATAAAGTGTATGTTCGCAATATTTTAATTTCCGGCAACACCAAGACACGGGAAAATGTGATCCGCAGGGAATTGAAAATCTATCCGGGAGACGTGTTTAACCGCAACAAACTGATCCGGTCGCAACGGGAAGTCTGGATTCTTAATTATTTTGGTAATGTGACACCGAATGTTTTACCGGTGGACGATGATGAAGTAGACCTTGAGATTGCGGTGGAAGAAAAATCTTCTGACCGGGCTAGCGCCAATATCGGGTTTACCTTTACCGGAGAATACGGTATGACCGGTGGCGGCGGACTGGAATTCAACAACTTCCGCGGATTGGGACAACGCCTCAACCTCAGTTTTAACATGGGGACCAACTATTCCTTTTACAGCACCACGACACCGTCCAAGTACCGGTCTTACAGCCTGAGTTTTACGGATCCCATGATTTATGATACACCCAATCTGGTGGGGGTGTCATTGTATTACACCTATCGCGGTGCGTCAACCAATTATTCTTATCCCCTGGATTTTGCCATGCGCGGAGCCTCCTTCACCTGGGGACGCCGATTGCGGTGGCCGGATGATTTTTTCCGGGGAAACTGGAATCTGGGCTATACTCAAAAGGAATATTTCGGGACCCAGGAAGACCTGGATAACTATGTGAGCGGGCTGGGAACTTCGCGGGGGCTGGCACTGAGCCAGGTCATTTCCCGGGACAGCCGGGACCGTCCCGAATTTACCACCCGGGGTTCACGCATGATTTGGAGCACCAAATTATCCGGCGGGATTCTGGGCGGTAACGAAGACTTCCTTAAACATGTTTTGGATTTGGAATGGTATACACCTACATTCTGGAAATTTGTTTTGATGAGTTCTTTCAAAATAGGTGTGATTCGGCCTTTGACGTCGAGTGGAACGGAACGATCAATTGTTCCTTACGATGAAAAATTCATCATGGGAGGGAATGGTATTCCCTACGGAAATATGTTACGTGGATATCCGGATAATTCCATCGGACCGCTGACCTCAGATGGTCGTCCGCTCGGTGGAAATTCCATGCTTAGATTCACGACGGAGTTTCGCATACCATTTTCTGAAAATCCGGTGGTATACGGATTGGCCTTTGCGGAAATGGGTAATGTGTGGAATTCCACAGCCATGGTAGAACCTTTGTACTTACCCCGGAATGGTCCGTTATCATTGAAACGAACAGCCGGTGTGGGAATACGTTTCTTTATGCCCATGATCGGAATGTTAGGCTTTGACATGGGCTATGGATTCGATGACATCACCGGAAATGGTAAACCGGAAGGCTGGACGTACACGATCACATTTGGACAACCTTTTTAACAGGACAGGAGAGAAAATGGTGAGGACTAAACGATTGAAAACCCTCATACTGGCGGGCGTTATGCTGTGGCCTATTCTGGGAACAGCCCAGGTGAAAATTGGCTACATTTCCTCTGAACGGATTCGTGCTGAATATGATGAATTCAAAGATGCCGAATCCCAGCTTCAGTTGGAATTTCAAAAAGTTCAGGTCGAGTATCAGGATATGCTGGCCCGTTTGGATAGTCTCAAACAGGGCTACGAAACTCAACGTCTCATGAGTTCACCGGACTGGCGCCGGGAAAAGGAATTGGAAATTTCCAATCTGGAACAATCGCTCCAGATTTTCCAGGCGCAAAAAGTGGGTCCGGAAGGAGAGTTGTATAAACGTCAGGCGCAAATGGAATATGACATTTTAACCAAAGTCAAAAAGGCTGTGGATAAAGTGGCGATAGAAAACGGGTACGATTTCATCTTTGATGGATCCGTATCTCTGCTCTATGGCAAACCAACCTTTGACGTGACGGACGACGTCCTGCATGAACTCAAAAAAGTAACGGATAGTAACAACTAACGTCCTTTATTGGTGATCAGTTTGCGTGAGCTGGCTTCCCTGTGTGACGGGGAGGTGATCGGCGATGGGGATATTTCCGTATCCGGCGTTTCTGAAATTCAAAACGGGAAACCAGGAACGATCACGTTCGTAGCCAATCCGAAATACCGCGAATTCCTATCGACTACCGCAGCCACGGCGGTGGTCGTTCCGGATGCAAAATTATTGCAGGGTAAACCTGGAATCGTGGTGAAAAATCCGCAACTCTCCATTGCCCGTATTCTGGGTCAGTTCTCTCCCAAGCGATCGATCAGGCCGGGGATTCATCCGTCGGCCGTTATCGATTCCACCGCCAAGATCGGCAATCAGGTAACGATCGGCCCCTGGGTTTCGGTTGGACCGGATTCCAGGATCGGCGATAACTGCATTCTCCATTCCCGGGTTACGGTTGGCGACCGCTGTACATTGGGAGATAATACGGAAATTTTTCCGGGCGTCATCCTGTATCCCCGAACCAGCCTGGGGAAGGATTGTCGAATCCATGCCGGAACAGTCATCGGAAGCGATGGCTTTGGATTTGTAACCGATAATGATGTACATATTAAAATACCACAAAATGGAGGCGTTACCATCGGCGACCGGGTTGAAGTCGGCGCCAATTGCGCGATTGACCGGGGAACGATTAGTGATACGACCATTGGAGACGATACCAAAATCGATAATTTAGTTCATATTGCCCATAACGTTACCGTGGGGTGCGGGTGTCTGATCACGGCCCAGGTGGCCTTTGCCGGGTCGGTTAAGATTGGTGACTTTTGTATTTTTGCCGGTCAGTCGGGAGTCGCACCGCATTTGAAAGTCGGTGATCGGGCCGTTATTGCCGCAAAATCCGGTGTAACCAAGTCTCTGGAACCGGGAAAAGTGTATGCCGGGATGCCGGCGCGTGAAATTCGGGAACAGAATCGTCGGGATGCATTGCCGCGGCAGATGGAATCCTTTAAGCATCGTTTGGAAAAATTAGAATCAACTTTAACACAACAAGCCCATGAAACGAAATCAACGAACCATTAATACACCGGTATCCTGTACCGGTCGGGGGCTGCATACCGGCGTCGAATGTACCGTTACTTTTAAGCCAGCAGCAGAAAATACGGGAATACGGTTTTTACGAAAAGATGTGGATAATTGTCCGGAGATTAAAGCGGACATTGATCATGTGGTGGATATTTCCAGGGGAACCACCATTGAACAGGGAGGAATCAGAATTCATACGGTGGAACATGTACTGTCGGCCGTCTCCGGTTTGCGCATCGATAATATTCTGATTGAATTGACCGAAAAAGAACCGCCGGTGATGGATGGAAGTTCTCAGGCCTTTGTCGATGCCCTGTTGAAATCGGGTTTTCAGGAGCAACAGGCTCCCCGGGAAGTTCTGGAAATCGATAAAGGGGTGGCTTATTCCGATCCGGAACGGGGTGTGGATATTCACGTGCTTCCATCGGATCGCTTCCGCGTTACCTTCATGGTGGACTATCAACTTCCCAGTCTGGGTACACAATACACCGCCGTGTATAATATGGAGCGCGATTATCCCAAGCAAATTGCCCCGGCACGGACCTTTTGTTTCCTCAGCGAAATTGAACCCCTGAAAGAAAAGGGCCTGATTCAGGGCGGGAAACTGGATAATGCCGTGGTCATTATTGATAAAGCCATTGAACAAACGGAAGTGGAACACCTGAAATCCCTGTTTGGCATTGAGGAAGAAATAATCCTGGGAGCCAACGGGATATTAAACGGGAAAAAATTACGCTTTTCCAATGAACCGGTCCGGCATAAGGCCCTGGATCTGATTGGCGACCTGGCCTTGCTGGGGATGCCCATTAAGGGTCATGTGATTGCCGCTCGCAGCGGCCACGCCGCTAATGTGGAATTGGTTAAAAAAATTCGCAAGGAATATGAGAAAAAGATTCTTCAGAAACGGTATCAGGCTAAAGCCACCGGAGATTATCTCCTGGATATCAACGGCATCCTGAAACTAATGCCCCACCGGTATCCCTTTGTGCTGATTGATCGGATTCTGGATATGACGCTGGGCGAATCATTGACAGCGGTAAAGAATGTCAGTTTTAATGAGCCCTTTTTTCAGGGACATTTTCCCAATCAGCCGGTCATGCCCGGCGTGCTAATTCTGGAAGCCATGGCCCAGGCCGGAGCATTTCTGGTGTTGAATAGTGTTGATGATCCGCTGACGAAAAATATGTTTTTTTCCGCCGTGCAGGATGCCAAATTCCGCACCCCCGTCATCCCCGGCGATCAGGTTCGCCTGGAAATGATTCTGGAACGATTTCGCATGGGAACGGTCCGACTGAAGGGCCTTGCCTACGTCGGATTGAAAAAAGTGGCCGAAGCGACCATTATGGCCAGTATTGTTGACCGAATTTCCGAGTAAATTATCGCCACCTCAATTCATCCTACCGCTCTAATAGATCCTTCCGCCCAATTGGAGGAAAATATCACCGTAGGACCATTTACGATTATCGAAGGTCAGGTAAACATTGGGGCTGGAACTACGATCGGGCCCTACGTCACCATTCGTAGCGGAACGTCCATCGGTCGTGATTGCCATTTTTATCAATACTGTTCCATTGGAGAAGCGCCCCAGGATTTGAAATATGCCGGAGAGCCGACCCGAACCGTGATCGGTGACCGGGTAACCGTTCGGGAATTTGTGTCGATTAATCGCGGGACGGCCGCCCACGGTCAGACGGAAATCGGAAACGATGTACTGTTGATGACCGGAGTTCATGTGGCCCATGACTGCCTGATCGGAAATTCCGTGATCTTCGCGAATCTGGTTACCCTGGGAGGTCATGTAATTGTAGAAGACTGGGCTTCTCTGGGCGGCGGTGTACTGGTTCACCAGTTTTGCCATGTGGGTCAACACAGTTTCATTGGCGGCGGGTTTCGGATTGTCCAGGATGTGCCGCCCTTTATTTTAGGGGCAGGAGAACCACTGAAATACAAAGGAATCAATCGAATTGGATTAAGCCGCCGTGGATTTTCACAAGAAGATTTGACCCGGATTAAACGGGCCTATCGCCTCTATTTCCGGTCCGGACTTCCCCGGCTTCAGGCCGTGGCGCATGAAAGAAACGCTGGGAAAGACTCCCCACGTTCAATCGATTTTAAAATTTATTGCCGAGAGTGACCGCGGGATTATTTAAACATTGGTTTCCGGGTATTCTCTCCTTGGTCTTCCTGGCAGGGAATTCATTACCCGGACAGAGTCCGATTCTGGACTTTTCTGAAATTACCACCGCGTTTAAGACGACTGCTAAATCCGCATTAACAGCCCAGGCCATGCTTCAGTCTCACCATCCGACTCTTACCTGGGATGGGACCCACAGAATTGCCGGTGGGTTGCGGTATACCCTGGCTTCCCGACTCCAATCCGATGCCGTACTTTCCGGAAATCAACAGGTGTGGGTCGGCGAAACCAGTTATCTGATTACGACGAATTTGGGGATTTCAGGACAACTTGGGTGGATCCGTGACGGAACCGATGTTGCCTATATGCAGGGTG
>JAADFQ010000102.1 GCA_013152835.1 FCB group bacterium | reverse complement strand
TGCCGATGACCGGGTTTGAAGAACCGACGCAACGCCTTGTGCTCGTCCAATAGTTGTTGAACGAGATGCAATTCATGGACGGCCTTTAAGGGTGTTCCGATAAATAATTCTTCGATCTCGAAATGACGCTTCAGATCGCTCTTGAATACGGCCGCCGCTTCCGCCCACATCTCAGGCACGGAAAGCCCTTTGTTATCGGATGCGGCGATCTTAGCCTTGCGCGCCAGGACTAATCCATGGTGATGATCCTCAGACAAGTCGCGTAATTCAGGTACTCGTTTCATTTATTGAACTTGATTTGCTTTTTTCCATTCCATGCTCACTTATCAATTATTTCAGACTCCTGAAAATATGATGATTTCCACGGATTTGCCCCTTGCATTTTAACCGTTTCAACAGCCGTTGCAAATTAACAAAATCTATATTCTTATCCGACGCACTGCGCAACGACCAGAGTAGAATTTGCTCATATTTTATCCTTAACACAAATTAGTGAGTGAAATGATCATCAATAACCATCTTTTTCAAGTATCGGAATATTTTTCTGCATACTATCTGAAGTTATAGGGCAAGGTAGGTTGTATTACCCAATAATCCTTGTTCGATAATCATGAACCGGAGGTTAGAGGCTGAAGAAAGTGGTTCGTCCAAAAGTTAATTAAAATTTTTCTGTGTTCCCTGTGAGCTTGTAGCTAAGTAAGAATCTGACTCGTGCTCCTCAAATCATCAATCATAAATCTTTATTCGATATTCATAAATCAATACGTGAAGAATTGTTGATTGCAGACTGATGAATACTGATTGACGATTTTGCACCGTTGTCGAACTGCCAGCTAATAATCACTCCGTGTTCTATGGCAAAAAAGGAGCTTGGGAGAAGGAAACCGGAAGTGGAAATCCGGTCCCAATCATAATTCGTAAATACCTGTTCGATATTCATCAATTAGTCGTGGAAGTATTTTGAAAAAAGATTGATGAACGCTGAGTTACGAATGGGTTGGATATTTCATCCCCGGGGGTGCTTCCACGCTTGTATTCTCCGGTGAATATCCGCTATTTTTCTCTATGAAAACTTCCCTGCTTTTCATGGCCCTTCTTCTTTGGACCTGCGCTTCCGGGCCGGAACCTGCACCGGAGCCGGTCATGAAAGCACCGGTTTCTGTGGAGCAGACACTTCCCGATCCTCTGAAAATACTTACCGATTATGATATCTGGAATTTCCTGGCAACGCATCCGGATCAGGAAACGGTGCGGGAAACACTGGGCGTTCCCGATTCGGTCTGGATGGATGAGGATGAAACGCTTCAAATCTGGTATTATTACGTGCCGGAAATTCAGGATTACAATTCTATTGAATTTGATCCCACATCGAAAACGGCTACCGGCTTTGAGTGGGACTGAATGATCCTGGCGCCATCCATTCTTGCTGCTGATTGGTCCGATTTACGATCGGTGGCGACCCAGTGCCGGGCGGGTGGCGCCCGGTATATCCATGTCGATGTGATGGACAACCATTTTGTTCCTAATCTGACGGCAGGTCCGGTAGTTGTGAACGGCCTTCGTCCCGTCACCGAACTGGTACTGGATATCCATCTGATGGTAACCAATCCAGGAACGCTGCTGAAGCCCTTTGCCAATGCCGGAACCGATAATCTAACCTTTCATATCGAAGCTGAATCCAACCCAATTGGTTTTGTCGAGAAAATCCATTCTGAGGGATTGAAGGCCGGTGTTTCCCTGCGGCCCGGAACGCCTGTTGAAAAGTTGTGGCCCGTATTGCCGCTGGTTGATCTGGTGCTGGTGATGAGTGTGGAGCCGGGCTTCGGAGGCCAGGAATTCATGCCGGCTATGCTGGATCGGATACGGACCATCAGAGAACGAATCGGCTCCGGTACTAATCGTCCTTTGATTTCCGTTGACGGTGGTGTCAAGTTGGGTAACGCAAAGGAGATCCTGCTTTCCGGCGCAGATATTCTCATTGTCGGATCGGGAATTTTTCACACGCCGGACCCGGTGGAAACGATGAGGACGTTTCTCAATTTGCAAACACAATTATAACTATTTTGTGAAAAAGGTGATCGTCATCTTGGGCCTGTCGAAAAATCTCGAGTGGGAATCTTCATTCCTTTCGGAATCGAATGATTCCTCTTTTTGTGAGATCACTACTCCTAATTCAGGGATGATTCAATGCATAAAGTGAAAATAATTCTGGCGACCGACCATGCCGGGTTTGAATTAAAAGAGACAATAAAAAAGTCACTGGAAAACGACGGCTGGCAGGTGGAGGACTTCGGCGCCTATTCTTACGACAAAGATGACGATTATCCCGATTATATTCTACCGGCGGCTTATGCTGTCGCTCAATCGCCGAATAGTCGAGGGATCATTTTTGGTGGCTCCGGCCAGGGCGAGGCCATGGCAGCTAACCGGGTGAAAGGCATACGGGCAGTTGTTTTCTATGATGGCCCGGATGAGATTATCCGTCTGTCGCGTCGTCATAACAATGCCAATATTCTTTCCTTCGGCGCCCGGTTTATTTCTGCGGAAAAAGCTCTGAAGATGATTGATATTTGGTTGAAGGAACCCTTTGAGGGTGACCGCCATCAGCGGCGGATTGAAAAGTTGGACCGCTGATCATATTGTATGGTTTTTCAGACAAAAATCAGGTATGGAAATTGATAATCTATCGAATCCAGAATTGGAGAAAACAATGGGTTCGGAAAAAGATACTAACATTCTATGGGTTCCTCATTTTATCGACATTTTTCATTTCCTGTACTATATCAAAAGACAAGGATAAACTAGAGAGCCGGCTGGAATATCCGGCCATGTCAAATACGGTCTATCATATCGGAACAGCCGTATTTTCCGATGATCCGCAATTTCGTCAACACCTTCGCGATTTAAAAACTGCCCTTTTTGGAGACGGTCAAAGTGCCACGGCCATGACCGGCGCTCTTAATTCGGTTCAGCTTACAATTGAAACCGATTTGTCCCTTGAAGAATTCAGCCACGATTCACTGGCAGCGTTGAATCGCTTACGGGAAACACTGGAAATTGCTCAGGAAGAGGGGTTTGCCGTTCATCTAACGCTGGATGTGAGCGTCTTACCTGAGAATGGATGGTTAAATCAGACCTGGACTGATCGTGTATGGGAGCACGCAGGAGAATTCTTGCCCTATCAACCTTGTAAAGAACGGAATGAGGGCGGTGTAATCTGTCCTTACGATCTTATCTTTGAACATTATCAGGTGCCGGTTATCCAGTTTTTAAAAGCCGAAAATATTCTGAATACCGTGGCCGTAATATATGTCATGAATGAGCCGGGATATTCCGCGTCCGCCGAGGACGATTCAACGAATTGGGGTTACCGACAGGATTGGGAGATTTACCGTTCGCAGGCTTTGGTAAATACTGCGGCAAGAGGATTGAATCTTACCCGGACTGCCACTGGTGGTCAAACTCCTGTAGGGATCAAATTTTCCGATGTTATCGATCCCAATAAAGGGTGGGGTATTATCGATGACTACGACCCTCTGGCGGATATTTTACAAAATATAATGGCTCCTTCTGGTGATTTGGTGGCGTTTGATGCATATTGGAGTGAAGGTGTGGAACCTTATAGCATTGAATTTTATCACCGTTTCTCACCGTTTTTATCCCTTTTCAATGATGGCCGTTTTGTTATCGAAGAATACGGTAAAGATTGCGAAGGAAGTCCCGGTGTCTTTTTATCGGGAACCAGAATTACGACGGATGAAATGTTAGGTCTGTTGAATGCCTGGCCGGAAAGTCGTGGTTTTATTCATTATGCTTACAATTCAACGGATTGTTTTTCGCTGACGGATCCGGAGTCCGGTGCATTATTGAATTCAGCGCAAGAGGTGTTGAACGGAATGAGACAACAAATGGAGATTATTGTTGGAATAGACGGGGAATAAACTGAATATCCCGGATATTGGTTCTCTCTATATAACAACAGTTTCCTTGCTCTGCGAATGAACCGTTTTTATTACCTTTGGATCAGGGTAGAACACTTACGAATGTACATTGCTAGATATCACGGGATTTTCTCCTGATGTTTTCTTCCGAATAGTCAGGTTCAAGCGGGAAGAAGTATTAGGGCGTTCCCGAAGTCTCTTCTGCCAAAAGCTGATGAATCGCATCCACGAGTGGTGCTACGCTGGATTGACTGAGCCCATCGAAATATCCCCTGATTTCCTGATTCCGATCGATTAAAACCAATCGCGTGGGATGTTCCGCAGGAAGCGACCCGACGCCCAGGTGAAACTGGTCTTCAATCCAATGGTAAATAGCATCTACATTACCCCGGGCGAAGGTCCAGCGTGATGAATCAACTCCCATCGTCGATTGAAATTCAATTAATCTCTCCAGCGTATCCCGGTCAGGATCAACACTTACGGATAAAAATTGAACCGGCAGGGACGGGTCCAATTGCTGGTATACCGCTTTCAAATGGGTGTTCATGATGGGACAAGCGCCTGTACAAGATAAAAAGATAAATTCGACCACCGTAATGTCGGATGAGAAATAGTCCGGTGTTAAAACCTTTCCGGAAGGAGAGGTTAATGTAATCATCTGAACCGATCCGAATTTTTCAAGTGGCTTTTTCTTATCGGAACAGGACCAGAGAACGAGTCCCATAATCAGGAGCAGACTAATATATTGTGAACGGGAAAGAATGAACTAATCTCCCGGATTATTTTGTGACGATTCCTGAATTAAAATTTCTTTAGCGCGGGCGATCGGAATGTGATAATATCCGTTTCCATCAGAGAGACCATAGGTGGTTAGCATTTCCTGCTCATGATTCCGGAGTGCAATTAATTTTTCAG
>JAADFQ010000101.1 GCA_013152835.1 FCB group bacterium | reverse complement strand
GTTGGGAAACCACGAATGACGCGAATTACACGAATTAAATATTTAGAACGTAATGAGTAAAACGTGAAATCATCTGCATCTCAACATTGATCAGTCTGTTGGCTGTTCCTTGTTGGTTATTCGATATTGGAAATTCCGGGAGGGATTTAAAATTCCCCTCGTTCCATGGCTCTGCCTTGGAACGAAGAGGAACCGCGAATTACACGAATTAATTATTTAAAACGTAATGAGTAAAACGTGAAATCGTCTACATACCTCAACATTGATTAGTCTGTTGGCTGTTCCTTGTTGATTATTCGATATTGGACATTCAAAGAGGATTTCTGTCAAAATATAAGCTTCTTTCGACCCTGAGATGCACGTTCATGATCAACGGTCATGAATCATTACTCCAAAATTCATATCCGAACTTCCCCTGTCCCTGAAATATATCCATTCATTCACAAACAACCGTCGGCTTAATTTTCATTCATGTCCACAGCACATATTCGAAATTTTTGCATCATCGCCCATATTGACCACGGGAAATCGACTCTGGCGGATCGATTGCTGGAAGAGACCGGTACCATCTCCACGAAAGCGATGAAAAACCAGGTCCTGGATGATATGGACCTGGAGCGGGAGCGGGGGATTACCATCAAGAGTCACCCGATCCAGATGCTGTACACGCATTCCGATCAGCAAACCTATACCTTGAACCTGATCGATACACCGGGACATGTGGATTTTACGTATGAAGTTTCCCGCTCCCTGGCGGCTTGCGAAGGAGCGCTGTTATTGGTGGACGCCTCCCAGGGTGTGGAAGCCCAGACGGTGAGTAATACGTATTTAGCAATTGAAAATGATTTGGTGATTGTCCCCATCATTAATAAGACCGATCTCCCCAGTGCCCGTATCGAAGAAGTACGGAAACAGATCACCGACTTGATCGGCTGTGATGCCGGTGAAATCCTTTCGGTCAGCGCAAAGACCGGGGTCGGGATCGCTGAAGTATTTGATGCGATTATTGATCGGATTCCCGCGCCGGACAACCGTTCCGACCAGCCCACGCGGGCGCTGATTTTCGATTCCATGTATGATAACTATCGCGGCGCGATTCCCTACGTCCGGGTTTTCGATGGTGTTATCCGTCCCGGAACAACGGCCCGGTTTTTCACTCACCACCAGCAATACGAGATTACGGAAGTCGGTCATTTTGTGATGAAACATGTTCCCGCCAGGGAATTGAGTTCCGGAGATGTGGGGTATGTGATCGCCAATATTCGTGATGTGGAACATATCCAGGCCGGCGATACACTGACGATCAAACAAAACCAGGCTGCCGAATCGTTACCCGGATATAAGAAAATGAAACCGATGGTATTTTCCGGGCTCTATCCTGCGGATAGTGATGATTATGAACAGTTGCGACAAGCCCTGGATAAATTACGGCTCAATGACGCCTCAATCCTGTATGAGCCGGAAACCAGTGAAGCCCTGGGTTTCGGGTTCCGGTGCGGGTTCTTAGGGCTTCTGCACATGGAAATCATCCAGGAACGACTGGAACGGGAATTCGATTTAACCTTGGTCACCACTTCGCCCAATGTTCGCTACCAGGTAAAACTCAAGGATCAATCGCTGATTGAAATCGATACTCCGGCGAAACTGCCGCCGCCCGGCGATATTGAAGAAATACGCGAACCGTTTGTATCGGCTGAAATTATTACCCCGACCGACTACATCGGCGGTATCATGACCCTGTGCCAGAAAAAGCGCGGCATTTACATGAACACACATTATTTAAGTACGGATAAAGCGCAACTTAACTATCAATTACCCCTCGCTGAAATCCTCTTTGATTTCTTTGACAAACTGAAATCCATTTCCCGCGGATACGCTTCGCTTGACTATCATTTTACCGATTATCGCGTGGGGAATCTGAAGAAACTGGAAATATTAATTCACGGAGAACCGGTGGACGCCCTGAGTTCAATCTGCCATTCGGAGGATGCCTACCATCGGGGTGTAGCCATGTGTTCCAAGCTGAAGCAATTAATTCCCCGGCAAATGTTTGACGTGGCCATCCAGGCTTCCCTGGGGACAAAAATCATATCCCGTTCAACGGTGAAAGCCTTAAAGAAAAATGTCACGGCCAAATGTTATGGCGGCGACATTTCGCGAAAGCGGAAACTCTGGGAAAAGCAGAAGGAGGGGAAAAAGCGAATGAAAATGATTGGGAAGGTGGAAATCCCCCAGGAAGCTCTGTTAGCCGTTTTACAAGTGGAGAATAACTAGGAATCCCATTGATTACCTATTGGCGTCAGTCCCAATCTTTATTTTATAGCCTGATTACTGTTTTTCCACTCCTGATTATCTATGAAATCGGGTTGATCCTGGTACAGTCATTGGATTTGCCCCCGGTCCGAAACAGCGCCGACGTTCTGCTGCAATCGGTCTTTTCTTCCGTGGGAATCCAGGGGATGCTTGGGTTGGGACTGGTCTTTATTGCCGGGACGGTAATCGCTTTTTACTGGAATCGCAACCGCGACCCAAACTCCACGTTCTCCAGCAGAATTGTCATTGGAATCGTTGGGGAGAGTTTTTTCTGGGGCTTAATCCTGGTCCTGATTATGCAGTCGTTTCAGGCGCTCCTGATGAATCCGACTGTTTTTCAGGTTACTCAACAGGTTATCCTTGGTCTGGGTGCCGGGATTTTTGAAGAATTTCTTTTCCGGGTTTTACTGATCTCAGGATTCGTACCCATATTGATTCTTCTGTTCCAGTGGTCCCCATCCACGGCGAAAATCGTAGCTGTACTTCTGGCGGCGGCCTTGTTTTCCTGGTTTCATTTTTTAGGACCTCTGGGGGAACAACGCAATACCATCTTGTTTCTGGTCCGCTTTATCGCCGGCGGTTATCTGGGGCTATTATTTATTTTCCGGGGATTTGGGATCACCGCCTGGACCCATGCTGTCTATGATTTGTTAATGATTATTCAAATCACAGTTTTTGCCGGAAACCAAGGGTAGGGAGGTACGTTATATCTTTGTAATTTTAATTCTTATTTTGATGGAGAAGAAATGAAAAAACAAATCTGGCTGCTTGCGGTCCTGTCCTTCGGTGCCATTGCATGGGGGCAAAAGATAACCTCTCTGGAAGCCGATATTTATCCCGAATATTATTCCCAGGGGGTTATGGTGGAATATCTTGGCGAGACCGAACCGGGCACGTTAACGCCGGCCCTACACTTCATGCTCCCGGCAGGAACCGATTCCGCATTTTCGGTTGTAGAAATAGAAGGTCAGAAGGACCCCTTGATTACCGATTTGAAATTGGAACAGCGAGGATCGGAAACCTGGGTTACCGTCGCACCTCGTGAGAATAAATTCCGCTTCTTTGCATTTTATACCCCTTTTACGAATCCCGTCGGAAAACGGGATTTCCAATTTTCCATAAAGTCAGATTCCGATTTTCCCCATTACCATATTCTGGTTCAGGAGCCCATGATGGCCCAGGGATTTGCATTGCATGAACCGGACGACGAGCCGGAATCCTTCCCCGATCAACATGGAATCACGTTTCACCGCTTCCATTATGAAGCCCTGAAAGCCGGTGAGGTTCAAAGTCTGGGCATTGAATACGTCAATCCCACCGGAAAACTGACCATGGAAACCCTGCAAACCATGCTGAATACCGGCGGACCCAATGCGATGGGAGGAGGGAGCAATACACAAGTTGCTGCCAATGCGGCGCCGAAACGGTTTACACTCCCCACCTGGCAGCCCTACCTGGCACTGGCGGCAATCACCTTGATTGTTGCGTTTAATTATAAACGATTTCCTGCCATGCAGTCATCCAAAGCATCAACCCCAATAACCGGGAAGCAACCGGAAACAGGAAAAACAGCGAGGAAAAACAACTTCTGCACGCAATGCGGTAAACCGGTTTCCTCCGGGGATAAGTTTTGTTCCAGCTGCGGTTGTAAACTATAAAGAGGATTCAATTGGTTTGGACATCCGTGTTCAAGCCTTGATGAAAAAGCGCTGTATTTCACTCCGGAAGAGTATTGCTCTTCTGATGATCCTGAGTCTCGGGCTATATGCCCGGACGCCGTTTGTGCTTCAGAAAGAAATTGCCCTGCCTGCTGCCTTGTTCAGCCAGGGAATCCAGCCTGATATCGTTCAACCGGGTCCGAATAATACCGTCCTGTTACTGGACCGCGATTCGAAGAATGTTATCCATCTCACGGCTCAGGGAGCCATGACCATATCGGGAGGATTCGGCCAGTCCGAAGAATCCCTGTTCGATCCGGTGGATATGATTGTCGATCAAATGACCGTCAACATTCTGGATCGCGGACGAAACGGGTGGGTTCAATTCGACTATCAGCTTCATTTTTTAGATTTCTTCCCCCTGGCAAAGGAATTGGATCCCTATCGGTTTACGATGGATTCCTTCGGAAATATTTTCGTCGTTGGTTATTCGGATCAGGGAATATTCCGGAAAACCCGCATCGGGTGGGATACAAGTTTATTCATTGATTTTCAATATTTACCGCAGATACCGGAATTTATTCAATTACTGGTGACCAATAACCGGGGAGAGCTGGCCTTCCTGTCGCAAAATCCGGATCAATTGATGGTGTTTTCTTCCACGGGTCGGCTCCTCTATCAACAAGCGGTGGTTGAGCCGGAGCAAATCAAGGGACTTATTTTTACCGGCGACAAATGGCTGCTGGCCCGGCAGTCCGAATCAAAGCTGTTTTTTCAGTCCGGCCCGGAAACAGAATTCATTTTACCGGAAAAGGATGTGCGGTCGGTTGTTCAGTCAGACCATCAAATCATAGTCCTTACTTCCAATAATATCAGGATATACCAGTTACAGCCATAACGTGTCGCCTAGCGTTCCATATACGAAAAGCGCAATT
>JAADFQ010000100.1 GCA_013152835.1 FCB group bacterium | reverse complement strand
AATTGCCATGGATGTATTTCACCTGGTTGGAGGCCGGATCCTCACCCATAATAACGATGTGTTTTTTTATTTTACTGCGGTCGAAGCCCGTGGTTTGGCCCATAAAACCTTTCACCACGCCCACATGGTCCTGGGTCAGCATGGTGGGAACCGGATCATATTTTGCGGAAAATTCAAACAGGGTGAAATAGTCCGCTTCAGCACCGCGCGCCACGGGATTATTGCTGGGGGGAACATCAATATCTGAATATTCATATACCATCGGATCGGTATAAACCGTGAAATCGGTAAACGCAAACGTTTGATCATACTGCAGTTTGGATTGAAGGTCCGGATCGGGAGGCGTGCCATCATATACGCCCGCCACGCCGTCTAAGCCAACTTCCGACAAGGCGATATCATAACTGTCAGTGGCGGAACACATGGCGAACAAAAAGCCACCCTGCCCGACGAAATCTTTGATTGCCCTGGCGACAGCTTTTTTTTCCTCATGCACACTGGCAAAACCCAGCATTCGGGCCTTGCTCTCAAAGGCTTCCTGTTGATTGAGGTACCAATCGGCGGAACGATAACGCCCATAGAATTTTCCGTACTGACCGGTAAAATCCTCATGGTGAAGATGAAGCCAGTCGTACTTTGTCAAATCCCCGGAAAGCGCCTCGTCGTCCCATAAGGTTTCATAGGGTACTTCTGCATAGGTGAGGGCCAACGTTACGGCATCATCCCAGGGTTGCTTATTCGGGGGGGTATAAATGGCAATCCGGGGCGCTTTTTCCAGGAGAACCACATCCATGTTATTCTGTTCAATGGTACCGTAGATTGCCAGAACGGCAGCGTCATCCGGAAGTTCATAGGTTACCCCGCGGACCTTGCATTCCTGAATGATAAACGGGAAGGCGTCCGTCAGGAATGAACCTCCGCGGTAATTCAGGAGCCATTCTACATTTACATTCTCTTTCAGCGTGGAAAAAGCAACCCCGTAGGCTTTCAAATGATCTTTTTGAACCTGATCCATTGGAATCAGGATTTTCTGACCCGGAGCAAAGCCCAAAAGCAGGATCAGGATCAGGGGGCGTTGAATGCTTTTAATCAATTTCATGAGTTAACTTTCAGTATTCTGTGTCAATTCACGGATATGGAGGCGAACCGGTTCGTAAAGAATGGACTGGGGCCAGTCATTGAGGATATGATAATATGCTTCCAGAGCTTTCTTCCGATCCCCCAGATCGAACTCCAGCACTTCTCCCAGGAGCAGCCATCCATGATCACCAATTTCAGTAGCGGCAAGTTGTTGCGCCAACGTCATTGATTCTTCCGATTGATTCATCAAGCGTCGCAGTTCCGCTTCCCGCCAGAGGAGCAGGTCCTGCAAATCGGAGTCAATGGGTTGTTTACGGGTCCAGGCCAGTTCTTCCGCGGCCTCGTTCAGTTTATCGCTCCACAGCAGTTGTTCCGCCTGGGACCAGCGTTTCAACATTTTGCGGTCTTCTTCAGACCCGTCACGATAATAGGTGGCCAGTAAGTCCTGCAATTCAGCCATATCGTTGAAATCCCGTTCGGCCCCCGTCATGCCCGTAAGCGTGGAGTCCAGACCGCTCTCCAATCGGTCCAGATCACCGGAAAGAAACAAGGCGAGGAAATAGGGACTCTGGAAAGCGGGATTCTTTCGTTTCCATTGTTTGAAATAGGCCCGGGCGCCTTCCGGGTTTCCCCGGGCGAGATAGAGTTGTCCCAATCGCAGACGAATCAAAGCAGTTTCATCTCTTCCGGGTCCCGCTTCCAGGGCGCTTTGGTAATTTGCCAGGGCGCGATCAAAGTCGCGGGTGATTCGAAACTGTATCTCGCCTAACCTCAGATGCGCGGCAGCGGTGAACTTTGAGCGCTTCATGGTAACTAAAATAGAGTCATACAGCGCCAACGCATTTTGGAGCGATTCAGGCGTTGGGTGGGCGCGGAAATAATAGGGTGTGGTAAAGAAGCGATTCCCGGGCAGGAAGCCTGATAAAGATTCTGTTTCCCGGTGAGGGACAATTTGATCTTCAAAGGTCTGGGCCAATCCAAGCAGTGCTCGTCCGGTTTGCTGCTGTTTTCCCTGGTTCACGTGTGCCAGGATTTCCTGATAGGCTTTCACTGCATCCGACAGGCGCTGATCTTTACGTAAATTCTCGGCAAACGATAACCAGCGATTCACATCCTTGGACGATGACCACCCCAACAAACGATGGATTTCAAACGCCTGATTGATCTTCCCGGTTTTAAAATAATATGCCGCTAAAATTCGTAATCGGGCAGGGGACGATTGATCAGGGTTACGCAAACGGGTTTCGATAAACTCAGGATTGTCCGCTTCATCGCTCATGAGCAGTAATTTGTCCCGGATAAAAGCTTCTCGATCAGGGCGCGTAAGCAGCAACCGCAGATATTCGTCCACAGCGTGGGAATAATCCCGTCGTAGCTGATAGTAATTCGCCAAATCCTGAGCCATAAATCCAGGGTCGGAGAATTGCTCGCGAGCGAGAGTTATCGTCTTTACCAGGTCGGTTTCCAGGTTCAGGCGACTGAAGGTGAAAACCAACATTCTAATCGCTGTTTGGTTATTTCCATAGCGAATGCGAAACCGATCCCAGGCTTGCCGGGCACTGTCCGGTTTATCTTGTAAAAACAGAGCCTCACCCAATTCCATTTGAGCCTGCATATCATTGGGATACGTTTTCAAGCGATGCCGAACGGTTGATTCCATGGTAGCAAAATCTCCCATCCGGCGATAGATATTAATCAATTCGCGGTAGGTCTGGGTGTCGGTGGGATGGGTTGCCGACCACTGTTCATACAAATCACGGGCCCGGTCCAAATCGCCCTGCTGTAAGTATAATCGGGCTCGTTTTTTTGCTGCCGATTCCCCGGTCTGAGAAAATAGGGGTGTCAGGATGATACCAATAGTAAAGATCCATGAAATCAGCTTCATGGCGACGAGTCTCCGGTGCTCTCCGATGCAGGGAGCGATTGACTGTTCAGGGAATTGAAATAGCGTCGAATCATCACCTGGTAATCGGCGGGATATCCGGCCTGTAAAGCGTCATTCAATGCTTCCAGAACTTCACTCCGTCGTTGCCCCAGGTCTGTGGGTAAACCACCCGGCCCGGTGGCCGCAACCTGGGAAGCGGTGCGGGATTTCCGTTCTTCTTTTTTCCCCCGTTGCGTCAGGGATTTTTGACTGTCCAGCATACGAGACAAAATTTGTTCCTGGCGCGTCCTGGTTTTTCGGGTATAGCGCCCGGCCTGCAGATCGCGAATAACTTCATCCATGCCCCGGGCCATTCCACCCATGTCCCCGGTCTGGGGATTTCCACTGGAACGCATTTCGTCCATGAGTTGCTGAAGCGATTTTCGGATACCCTGCTGTCCGGCCAGCATTCGTTGCATGAGTTGCTGGCGCAGTGAGGCGCCCGATTGTCCCATGAGCAAGGGCAACCCCTGCTGATTCAGTGATTGCTGTTGACCGGCCATGGATTGCATTTGAGCTAAAAATTGTTCGAATCCGCTGGCAGATCCGCTTTGTTGCATCTGGCGGGCCGCTGAACCCAGAGCCCGGGCTCCCGAATTAAGGGAAGCCATGGCGCTTTCCTGACCCTTCATGGCGGCATTCCTGTTGCGCTCGGAGAGGGCTTGTTTGGCGCCTTCCATCTGTACCGCGGCCATGCCCAACGCTTTCCCCATTTCAGGTGTAACGGCAAACGTTTCCCGGGATAATTCCATCAACTTGGACATGGTTTGAAGGAGTTGATCTTTCAATACCTGTTCCTGGGCCGCCTGTTCACGGTAACGGGAGGAGTGGGCAGCGGTGGACTGGGTTGTGTTTAATAATGATTCCTGGGATTTGGAAAGGGAGAGTAGATCGCGCATAAGCGAACGGAATTTCCCGGCCATGGCATCCGCGGTTTGATTCTGAAACATGGTTTGTAATTGTTGGGCCTGACTGCTTAGATCGCTCAAATTCTGTAAGGCCTGGGAAGATGACATGGATGCCTGAGTCATTTGACTGTCGCTTAATTGATTCATTGTGGATTGCAGGTTTTCTCCGGCCTGTTGGGCAGTATCGGAGTTCCGCATTTCCTCCAGACCGGCGGCCGTTTCGGGACTGAATTTTCGTACCTGTTCCGCCCCTTCTTCCATCGCTGTAAGAGTTTGTTTCCATTCGTCACGAATTCGCCGCTCGTCTTCGCTCAGCCGTGCCCGGTCCGAAGGATCAACATCTTCCGGTGTTTGTTGAATTTTTTTATCCAGCGTGGATTGTTCCTTAACCATGGCTTCCAGGCGACGGGATATTTCATCCATTTTTTGCTCCGCCTGAACCCGTTTGAACAGGTCCAGAAAACGATCCAGATCCGCTTCGATTTGATCGGCATTTTGCGCCAGTTCCGACATGGCTTTTTTCAAGTCATCCAATTTCACCGAATCCAAATTCTGGTCCAACTGGTTTAGTTTATTCATTAATTCATCGTTGATCAATTGGGAGACGAGATTCTGAAGTTCATCAAATTTCTTCCGTAGCTCATCAGAGAAGAGATTATGTTTTTCATCCAGTTCAGCCATCTTTTCCAGAGTTTCGGCCATTTCCTGAAGGGCCTCAGCCTCCTTTTTAAAACGCTCCAGTTGTTTTTTAATCGCCTGTTTTTGTTCCCAGTCCACATCTTCGCTTTTCACCAGGTCCAACTCCACTTTTTGCAGTTGTTCCTGAAGCGCACGAACTTCTTCCAACCGTTCATCTAAACCCTGGGTCAGGTCTTCTTCCTGGGATTCCAGGGTCTCAAAAAGATCGGCCAGCGAAGGAAGACGAGCCACAAATTCACCGGAAACTGTTTTTTTAGGACCGGAAATAATATCGTTGTCGAACAGTTCAAAATGGAAATGGAGTTCGTC
>JAADFQ010000099.1:4935-7559 GCA_013152835.1 FCB group bacterium | reverse complement strand
AATTTTCCCCGGATCACCGGCGCCAGCAAATCAATATCCTTATCACCCTTCAACACCATCAGTCCCTGCGGGGGCAGCGGGTAGAGGGCCGCCAGGGTCCCCAGCACCCGGGTCAGACCGTGGGCATTATGGGCCACATCATAGTACACCGGCGAATCGGTTGGTAACCGTTCCAGCCGTCCCGGCCAGGTCGTTTTTAAAAGTCCCCGGGCCAGGGTTTGCGGCCGAACCGTGGGTAAAAACACCTGCATGGCGGTCAGGGCCGTACAGGCGTTCTCCACCTGGTGGGAACCCAACAGGCGGACGTTGAAGGCTTGACCCTGGAAACGGAAGCGGCTGCCGGTGCGGTCCTGGGTCAGGAGGCGCCGCCGCCGTAAATCCACCGGATATAAGGGACTGCCTCGGTTTTCAGCCAGGCGTTTCAGCAGGCGTCCGATGTACGGAACCTGGGGTCCCAGCACCACCGGTACGCCGGGTTTTATGATGCCCCCCTTTTCCCGGGCGATGGCCGTGAGCGTTGTTCCCAGAATCTCCCCGTGATCCCGGCCCACGGGGGTAATCACGGTGAGGCGGGGCGTCAGCACATTGGTGGAATCCAACCGGCCCCCCAATCCGGTTTCGATCACCGCCAGATCCACCTTTTTTCGTTGAAAATACCAGCCGGCCAGGGCCGTGGTGGTTTCGAAAAAGGTGGCCTGAAGGTCTTCGATGGCCGCTTGGGTGCGGTCGATAAAATCCAGGATGGATTGATTGTCAATGGGCCTTCCGTTGACCCGGATGCGTTCGTTAAACCGAACCAGGTGCGGGGAGGTATACAGGCCCACCGTGAAACCCGCTTCGCGGGCAATAGTCGCCAGCATGGCGGCGGTGGATCCTTTCCCGTTGGTCCCGGCAATATGCAGGGCATCCCAGGCCTGCTGGGGATTGCCGCAGGCCGCCAACAGCCGGCGGGTAGGTTCCAGGCCGGTTTTCATCCCGCGCCGCTCCAGGGCGTAGAGCCAGGTTAATTTTTGCCGGAGTTCAGGGGAGGTGGACAAGGGAAACGTTTTTCAGGGGATGGCCCAGAAAACGCCGGGCCACCGCTTCAAAGCGGGCCGGGGTATCGGTAACAAAAATTTCCAGGTTTCCCGGTTCTTCGGTGGTGGTAACCAGCTTTCGGCGCTTAAGCTCCAGCGCCAACCGGTCGGCCACCGTTTCTGCCGAATCCACCAGGGCCGTTTTCCCGTCCACGACGGAGCGTAAAAGCGGTTTTAATAAGGGATAGTGCGTGCAGCCCAAAATGAGCGTATCCAGATTGGAAACGTTCATTTCGGCTAAATATTTTTCCGCCACGAGCCGGGTCACCGGATCGGTAAGCCAGCCTTCTTCCACCAGGGGAACCAGTAAGGGACAGGGCTGACCCACCACGTGGACCGCCTCCCGTTTCGTTTTCAGCAGCGTCTGGTAGGCCCGGGAACGAATCGTAGCCAGGGTTCCGATCACCCCGATCCGGTTCGTTTGGGTACGGGCCAGGGCGGCATCGACGCCCGGTTCAATCACGCCGATGACCGGAATATTAAGAGCAGCGGATAAAGACTCCAGTGCCAGGGCCGAGGCCGTGTTGCAGGCCACCACCAGGGTTTTGGCTCCGCGAGCCACCAGGAACCGGGCGATGTCCAGGGCCAATTCCTGAACCAGGGCCGGACTCTTGTTGCCGTAGGGGACACGGGCCGTATCGCCGAAATACAGCAGGGCTTCATGGGGCAGCCGGGAACGAATGGCCCGGGTGACCGTGAGACCGCCCAGACCGGAATCAAAGATCCCGATGGGTGCCGTGGACATCAGCCTTCCGCCAGGACTTTTTCGCGGGATTGTTTGAACTCCAGAATCGCCCGGTACACGGCGTTGGCAATTTCCTGCCGGTAGGCCGAAGACTTCAGTTTTTTCTCTTCAATGGGATTGGACAGAAAGCCCACTTCCACCAGGACATTGGGCATGCTGGCGCCGATCAATACATAAAAGCCGGCCTGTTTCACACCCCGGTTGGGGCTTTTTAACTGCTGGTCCAACTCCTTCTGAATATCGGCGGCCAAAGCTTCGCTTTCTTTCATAAACATGCTCTGAGCCATGGTGGCCATGATTAAATTTTCGCCGGTCAATTCCTTATATTGCTCGCGGCGGTCGTCCTCCAGCTTGATGACCGCATTTTCCCGGGAGGACACTTCGATGGCGTCGCGGGTTTTTCCCGGTCGCAACAGGTAGGTTTCAAAACCTTTGATGTTGCGATTGTTCGAGGCGTTGGCATGAATACTGACAAAGATTTTCCCGTTATTTTCATTGGCAATGCGGGTGCGCTCATAGAGCGGAATAAAGACATCTTCTTCCCGGGTATAAATCACCTTGATCCGGGAATTTTTTTCCAGTTTGCGGCCGATCCGTTTCACCACGTCCAGTACAATATCCTTTTCCTTGGTGCCGTAATACCCGGTGGTGCCCCGGTCCTTGCCGCCGTGCCCCGCATCCAGGACCACCGTATCCAGCCGCCAGCGGTTCTTCACATCCTTGATCCGGGCGGCGCTTTTCGATAGCGGCGTCCGCAGGGTCACCACCAACTCATGGGGTTCGCTGCTCTGGTAGAATTCATG
>JAADFQ010000099.1:0-4926 GCA_013152835.1 FCB group bacterium | reverse complement strand
CCCCGAAGCTGAAAGGCCAGCTGGGCGGATTCCTGGAGCTGATCGATGGAAATTTTCCGAATTACACCGCGGGTTTCGGCGCGCATCACTTCCGCCGTATCCACCAGGCCCTTGCGGATGGTAATATAAAACCAGCCGTTTTTATTCACGAAAGCGCTGATATCATCATTATCAAAGCGCACCCGGGTGCCCAGCCGCAGGATCGTCCCGTTGGCTTTTTCGTCGATTTTGAGGCTGGTGATATTGAATTCCACCACGTCAATGTCCAGCAGCTTGGAGACGGGATCCCAGGCCAGACCGGGCAGTACCACCGCTTTCAGCAGTTTGAAAAAGGGTGTGGCGGAAACATAAATATCCCCACCGCTTTTGCGAGCCGAAACGGGTAGCTGGTAGATGTGTTCGTCCACCAGAATAAAACTGGTTTCCGCGGAAATTTTAATCCGGTGGTCTTCAATATAGAGCACGATTTTTTCCTGTTTCTCATTAATAAAGGTGTGCGCCTGCAACACCCGCTCCAGATCCAGGATCGAAATGAAGGTTCCCGGCGCCTGGTCCAGGGTTTTGAGCTCATCATGGCGCTGGTTGGACCGGTTTAACACACGTACGCGGCCACCGGATAGCAAAGCGGTGGCCATAAACAGGATCGCAAGGAGGATAACAAGGCGTCGAAACATGGACGCTAATTTATTTTCCCTTGCTTCCCGATTCCAACCAGAACCTCAGTGCAAAAAAACCGGGCTTGGGCGCAAGAAACCGGGGATTATTTCGCCGGGACCGAGGTATTTTCAACCGGGAATGGCCCGTCAGCAAAAACACCGTACCGCCGATCCCTTCCACACGGAAAAAAGTTTGTCATTGTACGCATTTAACTCTACTTTTACTCCTCTTATGCGGGTAAAAGATGACATCCGTATCCTGTTTGCAGGAATGAATTTCAGGGTCCCCGGGGGACTGAACAGTATTCGAGGAATGCGGGTCAACCGGGTTCATTTCGTGAATGCGGCCCCGTCTCCGGTAACCTTACGGCCGGTTCCGAACCGGTGGACCCCAAAATAATCCTGCCCATGCCTTCAAACGAACTCCGCATATTACTTTTAGAAAACCGTAAAGCTGATGCGGACCGGATCGAAACGGCGCTTCGGGAAGCGAATATTTCCGGAACCATAAAACGGGTCTCCACCCAAACCGAATTTATCCGGCAGCTTACACAGTTTCATCCGGATTTGATTCTGGCGGATTATTCCCGGTCGGGATTCGCCGGCCCGGAAGCCCTGGAGATTACCCGTCAACGGCTTCCGGAAGCGGCCTTTATTTTTATGATCGGGCCGGTCAATGAAGTCACCGCCGTGGATCTACTGAAGACCAAAGCCGACGAATATATTTTAAGGGAACATTTATCCCAGCTGAGTCCGGAGATCCGGGAAGCCCTGAAAACGGCCCGTCAGCGGAAGGAAAATGCGCAAATCCTGGATTCGTTACGAGCCAGCGAAGAGCGCTACCGGAGTGTGGTGGAATCGCTCCATGACATGATTTTCTTTGTGGATGAGCAGGGCATCTTTCGTGATTTCTTCGTGTCTTCGGGGCTGAAACTTAGACCGCTCATTCCGGAGGACCAGTTTATCGGGAAGCCGTATGCGGCCGTGCTTCCGGCCCCGGTTACAGCCCAAATTGATGCTACGATTCAAAAAATTCATCAGGGCACGGGTACGGTGGAAATTAAATATTATCTCGATTTACACCAGGAAATTCGCTGGTTTAGGGCCACCATCACGGGCCGGTTTGAAAAGGGGATCTACCGCGGGTTTACCGGGATTGTCAAGGATATCACCGATCAGCGCAAGACCGAGGAGACGTTGCGACTGGCCCTGGAATCGGTGGAAAATGCCGGCGATGCGGTATACTGGATGAATGCGGAAGGACATTTTTTCTATGTGAATCAGGAAGCCTGCCGGGAATTGGGCTATACCCGGGAGGAATTGCTGCAGCTTTCGGCACTGGAAATCAGCCCCCATTTTCCCAAGGGAGCCTGGCGTGACCACTGGCAGAGGCTGTTGGAAAAAAAGAAGGTGGTCTTTGAGGCCGTTCACCGCCGCCGGGACGGCAGTGAATTCCCGGTGGAAATTTCCGCCAACCTGGTGGAATTTGAAGGTCAGAAATATAATTGTGCCTATGCCCGGAATATCAGCGAGCGGGCCGCCAGCGAATCCCAGATCCGGGTCCTGTCCAAGGGGCTCGAACAAAGTCCCGCCATGGTGGTGATTACCGACACGGCCTGGACGATCGAACACGTCAATCCCCGCTTTGAAAAAGTAACCGGCTTTACCCGGCAGGAATCCCTGAACAAGAACCTGCGGGTTCTTTTGGAAGGCGATCCGGCCTCGGAAGCGGAATATGAGCAGATTCAGGCCGTAGTGGAAGAGGGGAAAACCTGGCGCGGACGGTTTCATAACCGCCGCAAGGACGGGAGTTATTATTGGGAATCGGCCATCATTTCCCCGGTCACCGATCCCGATGGAAAAATCACCCATCTGTTGAACCTGAAGGAAGATATTACGGAACAGGTGGCCGCCCGGCAACGCCTGGAGGAAAACGAAGCCCGTTTCCGTTCGGTGGTGGAACATTCCAACGACGGGCTCTATATTCTCAAGGGCAACCATTTTTTGTTTGTGAATCAGCGCTTTGTGGAATTGACCGGCTATTCCAGCGAAGAAGTAACCCGGGAAGATTTCGATTTTTCGGTCATGCTCACGGCCAAGGGAAAAGCCACGATTGAAAAACGGATGGAGGCGCGAAAACGGGGGGAAACGGTTCCCGATCAATACGTATTCCAGGGCATCACCAAGAATCAACGCATCGTCTATTTTGAAGCCAGTATTTCCTCCATCACCTGGGACGGCGAATCGGCCATCCTGGGATTGCTTCGGGATGTCACCCACACCATGCTTTTGCAGCAGGAATTAAAGGAAGCGCTCAAGCTGGCCCGGCAGGGCGAAGAAATCAAACGCCTCTTTTTAGCCAATATGTCCCATGAAATCCGAACGCCCCTGAATGCCATTATCGGGTTTACCGACCTATTGCAGCAAACGCTCGATGATCGTCTTTCGGAGGAGGAAAAATCATTTTTTGACCAGGTCCTGGACAGCGGCAACCGCCTGATTCATACGGTGCATGAAATCATGGATATCTCCCAGATTGAAGCCGGTTCCTTTGCCGTGCACCGGGAACCCATCGATATTGTGGCCGTATTAAAAGGTGTCCATCTGGCCTTTGCGGCGGGAGCCCGGAATAAGAATCTGGAGTACACGCTTACCTGTCCCGATCAAGTGTTATGGGTCGAGGCCGATCCCCTGTGCATTCAGCGTTCCTTTGAGAATCTGTTGGATAACGCCATCAAATACACCCAGTCCGGTTCCGTACACATCCGGCTGGTGCATAAAAACGACGATCTGTGGGTGGAATTTGAGGATACGGGCATCGGGATCGGGGAGACCTACAAGCAGCGCCTGTTCGAACCTTTTTCCCAGGAAAGTGAAGGCTACACCAAGAAATACCAGGGCGTCGGACTGGGGTTGGCTTTGACGAAAAAATATTTAGATTTAAATTCCGTCGGCATTGAAGTTCACAGTCGAAAAGGGAACGGAACCCGGATCCGATTGCACTTTAAAAAAAGTAAGGAGAGTCCCGAGTCAATATGAAACCATCATCGACCGATGTTCGCCCCCTGATTTTAATCGCGGAGGACGACCCCGATTCGGTGTTTTATTTTACGATGGTACTACGGAGAAATTATGACATCGAATCCGTGGATTCGGTGAATGCGGCGCTGAAGGCCATGCGCAAAAAGAAACCCGATTTGATTCTATTGGATCTATCCCTGGAAGGGAAAAAAGACGGACTGGATCTGGTCCGGCAGATGCGGAAAACACCGGAATGGAAAGCGATTCCCGTCATTGCCGCCACCGCCCACGCCTTTGAGCGCGACCGGCTGAATTGTATGCAGGCCGGCTGCAATGGCTATTTACCCAAGCCGATCAAGATGAAACATTTGATCGAAACCGTGCAGTCCTTCCTCCCCTCCTGATCAGAAGACCCAGTTCAGCGTCAGGGTCGCGTTCCGCTCCTTCCCCATATTCCGCTCCAGTTCCACGTAATAATACTGAAATATATTTTCCACCCGGAATAACAGCGCCAGCCGTTTCGTTTCCCAGCCAATCCCCGCATTCCAGACCTTCACAGGCACCCGGGGATCGCGGCCCGTTTTCGGATCACTCTGGTAGAGTTCCGTATTTTCAATCGCGCTGGCCTGGCGTCCGTCTATGGAAAAGGTAAGCGGTCCGCGCCGGAACCTTAGCGTGGGTACCCAGTGGTACCGGTGCCGGTAGGAAAGCGTATCAATGACCTGCCCCGCCGGGTTTAGGGCCACCGGATCCAGCCAGGTATAGGCCAGGGAAAGGCGCAGTGCCTGATCCCAGAATGAAACGCCGGCACTGAATTCCGCCCCCGTAATGCGTGCCCGGGTCACGTTCTCAAAATGGATAATCCCGTAGGCGTCGGGCGTCGGTTCAATCAGGTTTTCAAAGCGGTACTGATAGACGGCGCCGTCCAGCCGGAGGCCGGAAAACCAGCCTGTGGACGGTAGCGTCCAGGTTCCGCCCACCTCGCCGGTAACGCTGGTTTCCGGATCCAGATCGGGGTTGGGTTCCACCTTGAATACACTGAGCTGGGAGCGCGTGTAGCGTTCCGCCAGGGTGGGCGTCCGGAAGCCCGTACTTACCGAGGAGCGGAAGGCCAGACCGGGCGCGACCACGGCATTGATCGCCACCTGGGGCGCCAGCCGGTGACCCCGGGTTTCCCCGTCCACCCAAAACTGCTCCAACCGAGCCCCCAGGGTCAGGGTCACCGGCCGGGAGATTTTTTGCTGGGCCA
>JAADFQ010000098.1 GCA_013152835.1 FCB group bacterium | reverse complement strand
GGTCCTTGGGAAAGAAATCGTACCTGTTGTAGAAGAACAAATTATTCGGCGGTTAGTGGTTTCCTGTTCTTTTGTTCATCCATCCGTCATGATTCGGAGGGATATTATTCAACAAGCAGGAGGTTATTTATCAGACAGACCCCATGCAGAAGATTATGATCTTTGGTGTCGGATGAGTTTGAACTTTGTAGATAGCTTAGCCAATTGCAGAAAATCTTTAGTTCATTACCGAGTGAATAATTGTGGTATCAGCAGTCAAAATCAGTTGACTCAGGTAAATTCATCATTACTCATTGGATGGCGATATGTAAAACAAAAAGCAGGTATTACACTCACGGGTTCTATTTATAAAGGACTGTTTTTTGCGTGGTTAGGCGATTGGGAATATTGGAATGAAGACTGTTTTAGTAAATGTAGTCCTTTCTTTAATTGGATTAAAAAAGAACCCGTGATACAACCACGATGGAAATCATTTTTTTCTTCAGTGAAACACTATCAGATGATAGGCGGAAATAAAACTTCCAAAGTTTCTAATCCGGTAATACTACCTAAAAAATCTAATAAATTCCGAGTTGTAGCAATCATGTCTGCTTACAACGAAGCCGATGTGATTTACCATGTAATCAAAGATTTAATTGATCAGGGAATATTGGTTTATTTTATCGATCATCATTCTTCAGATGAAACAGTCAAAATAGTTTCACAGCTTTTAGGGAAAGGTGTACTCAAGATTGAGACTTTTCCCGAAGAATCCGGGGTTGATATCCCTCATGATGTTTATGCTTGGCGATATATATTAAAACGTAAAGAAGATATCGTTAAATCTCTTGGTCCAGGATGGTATATGCACATAGATGCAGATGAATTCCGTGAATCGCCATGGTATGGAATATCTCTTTATGACGGGTTGAAAATAGTTGACAGCCAGGGGTATAACGCCGTTGAATTTTCCATTTTTGATTTTAAACCGGTGAATAATGATTTCACGCCGGGAAGTGATGTCAGAAAAGTACTGCAATATTATTCCCAACCGGATCATCGATCGGATACAATACAATTAAAATGCTGGAAATATTATGGACAGAACTTTAATATCTGGAAAAGTGGTGGACACGTTGTCGACTTTCACGGGCGCCGAATTTTTCCGACTCCATTTCTCATGCGCCATTATCCGATTCGGAGTCAACAACATGGAATGAAAAAAGTGTTTAGCGAGAGAAAGAATCGGTTTGACATCCATGAAAAATCCAACCAGTGGCATGCACAATATGATCAAATCCGTAATAAAAATCACCAATTCATAAAGAATCCCAAAACGCTACAAAAATATGATGGAAAAACGGCAAGACAGAGATTGAGACCCAATCCGGTATTTCGAGACATTAAAAATCGACCTCTGGTTTCCATTATCATCCCGGTTTATAATAAACTGGAATTAACCCATATGTGTATTAAATCTATCTTTCAGCATACGGCATACGATTCTTATGAAATCATAGTAGTGAATAACAATTCCGCTGACGGTACCGAAGAGTATTTAATTGAAATGGAAAAGCGAGGGGTTAAGCAAATTATTCTTGAGGACAATCAGGGGTTTACACGCGCCTGTAATATAGGAGCCAGTCAAGCAAAAGGCGATTACATTCTTTTCCTGAATAATGATACTGAAGTAACCCCCCGTTGGTTAACCTCAATGATAAAATTAATGCTGGCCCGCAAGGATGCCGGTGCAGTTGGATCCAAACTGGTTTATCCGGATGGGAAACTACAGGAAGCCGGGGGTATAATTTTTTCGGATGGATCGGGATGGAATTATGGTCGCGGTTTTCATCCTGACGACCCCCGATTCAATTTTGTCCGTGAAGTTGATTATTGTTCCGGGGCATCCTTGCTGATTAGGAGAGAAATTTGGGAAAAAATCGGGGGATTTGATGAATTGTATGCTCCCGCTTATTATGAAGACACAGACTTTTGCTTTTCCGTGCGTGAACAGGGATTCAAAGTATATTATCAGCCGGAGAGTGTGGTGATACATCATGAGGGACAGACCGCCGGGACAGATCTGGGAGCAGGAATAAAAAGATTTCAGGAGATTAATAGGAAAAAATTTATCTTGAAATGGTCTGAACAGTTAAAAAAACAATTGCCTAATAGATCAGAAAACGTTTACTCTGCTTCAGAGCGCAACATTAGCGGTTCCATTCTGGTTATTGATCCGTTTTTCCCATTTTTTGACCGCGCATCAGGTTCCTTACGCTTGTTTCAAATCCTGGAAATCTTTAAAAAGTTGCAGTTTCATGTCACATTCATTGCTCACAACGGAATAGAAGCGGAAAAATACCAACCCATGTTGCACCAACTAGGCATTGAAGTCTATTTCTGGTCAGCAGACCAGGCTCTGAGGGAATCGGGTCAAAAGATTGACAATACTGTTGCGAAATCATTGAATGGAAAGTCAATATTTAACGGAGATCGATTTTATGATTATGCAATGATTGATTTTTGGAATATGGCCATTTTTTATTTACCGTTGATTCAACAATTTTCGCCACAAACCAAAGTTCTCATTGATACAATTGATATCCATTTTATTCGGGAAATCCGTCAGGCTGAAATTCAAAAAAATGATCAATTGCTTAAACAAGCCTATACAAACAAATATCTGGAGATTGGAATATATAAACAAGCCGATGCTTTGATTACCGTTACTGAACAAGACCAAAAAGTTATAAAGGATTACGGAGTGGATAAGCCGATTCACATCCTCCCCAATATCCATAAGACGGTCAATGTTGAGAAGTACTTTCATGATTGTGCCGATCTTCTTTTCATCGGAAATTTCAATCATCCTCCGAATGTGGATTCAGTTCTGTATTTCTCTAAAAGGATTTTTCCGGGTATTAAAGAGGCCTTACCTGATGTCAAGTTCTTCATTGTCGGGAATCGTCCACCTGCCGAAGTTCAAGATCTGGAGAATAATGATGTGATCGTTACCGGTTATGTCGAAGATTTATCACCTTATTTGATGCGATCCAGGATTTCGGTAAATCCTTTGCGTTTCGGATCCGGAATGAAAGGCAAGATCGGACAGGCACTTTCCTGGGGATTACCGGTAGTGACAACTCCGATTGGTGCCGAAGGAATGGGGTTGGTTCACGAAAAACATGCTTTAATTGCCGATGATAATAAAACATTTATTCGGCAAGTGGTCGAATTGTATACTAATCGGGAATTATGGGAAAAACTGTCTGGAAATGGAAAGACAATTGTGGAAGAAAATTGGAGTCCGGGTATATTGGAAAAACGAATACAATCAATCTTTTTACAATGTCGTCGTGAAAAACCTGTTGTCTCAATTATTATGCTAACTTACAACGCTTTAGGATATACGAAAAGATGTATTGATTCCATCAAAAAAAATACTCGAATACCTTTTGAGCTTATTATTGTAGATAATGGATCTCAGGACGGTACGGTAAAATACATTAAAACCTTAGCGAAAAAAGATGTCCGGATAATAATAAAGCTCAATCATAAAAATATTGGTTTCGCAGCTGGTAATAATCTAGGGGCTAAACTAGCCCATGGCCGTTACACTCTATTCCTGAATAATGATGTTCTTGTACCCGACGGATGGTTAAAGAATTTAGTAAAAAGTATAGAACGCGATCGAAGGATTGGGATGGTCGGCCCTATCACTAATTATATCAGCGGTCGTCAAATGGTTAAGAAGATTCCTTATAAAGAAGATCGCTTCCAAGATTATGCAGAAACAGTGGCAAAAAATAACTCGGAGAAGTTAACACCGCGCCGTAGACTGGCAGGGTTCGCATTACTTTCGCGAAAAGATGAGTTTTTAGAAATCGGTGGTTTTGACGAATCATTGGGAACCGGGAACTTTGAAGATGACGATCTCTGTATTCGTTATCGCAACAAGGGTTTTGTTCTCATGTGTGATGAAAGTGTTTTTATTCATCATTATGGTAGTCAAACTTTCAAAGCGAACCACATTGATTATAATCAAAGTTTGCGGGATAGAGGGAAGAAATTCCGAGAAAAATGGTCTCAGGTTGATTACGATGAATTATTGGAAATAAAAACCCCTCTAGACTCCTATTTACAATCTCTATTAAATCAAGCCGAAATTTTATTTAACAATGGCGAGATTATACAATCATTAGAAAAATATCGAACGATTATCCATGAGAATCCAATTGATTATAATGCCGGTGTCGGTGAAATAAAGTGCCTCCATTCTCTTGGTAGAATACCAGAGGCTCTCCAGGCAAGTAAGATGTTATTGAAAAAAGATCCTAATAATCAGGACTGTCTTTATTATACCGGTCTAATAATTAAATCGCTAGGAAAGGTAAAAAGTGCAACTTCATTATTTAAAAGAGTTATGGATATCAATCCGTCTCATCCGGGGGCAGTAAAAGAGTTGCCGGATTATCGTACAAACATTTCAAATCATACGGTTTTATCTACGGGATAAGCATAACTATGAAAAAAGGACGGCATAAATTTCTGGATCTTGAAGCGTATGATACGGACAAAATGGCTAATACCTATTTAGCCCAATACGATAAACTTTTTACCGAACTCATCAATGAACCCGTTACGTTATTGGAATTGGGTGTTGATCAGGGTGGATCAATTCAATTGTGGGGAGATTATTTCCCAAAAGGTACGATTGTCGGTGTAGACGTAAGAATTCCTGATATTGTTTTTCCGGAAAGAGTGCATGCGATCCAATGTGATCAGGCAGATAAAAAAAAACTAACTGAAATTGCAGATACATTTGCTGCTGACGGATTTGACATTATTATTGATGATGCATCCCATATTGGCAAATTAGCAAAAATATCATTTTGGCATTTATTCCACAATCACTTAAAAACAGGCGGATACTACATAATCGAAGATTGGGGCACCGGATATTGGGATGACTGGGTTGATGGCAAGAGTACTGATCTGGAAAATTATGATGATAGAGATGATGATATTTTTCCTTATAATTTTCCCGTACGCAAATTAAAAACCCCCATGAATAACCATTCACATGGTATGGTTGGATTTATTAAGCAACTTATTGATGAAATGGGTGCGGGAGATGTAACCAAAAAATTATTGTCGAACCCCTCGGTACGACCATCGAAATTTGAAAGTATAGCAATATTCCCGGGTTTATTCGTTATTAAAAAAGCCCAATTCGATTATTTTCACTGGGAAAAACGATTGGAAGAAGCCTCCGAGTATCTGAAAAAGGAGCATATCGAAAATTCTTTACATATTTATCAGAATTTGATTTTAAAAAGAGAGGACGAGCGAGTCTATAGGGGACTGGCTGCGTGTTATTCATTCCAGGGAAAATATATGGCTGCATTAGAGAATCTTAAAGAGGGAATCGCATTAAACCCGAATAGTCCGTATTCATATAATCTTCTGGGCGAAGTATTAAATAAAATGGGTAATTACGATGAGGCGAATAAGTATTTTCTACTGGCGCGATCTTTTATAGAAAATAATGAGTAAATTCACGGCAAATACCAAATGACATACCTCGAAAAACAAATCATCAGGCATTTTAATCCGGGCGACATCATTTTTAAAGAAGATGATCCGGGAACCTCCATGTTCATCATACAAAAGGGACAGGTTGAGGTTTTTAAAATAAACAATGGTCAGAAGGTAGTTCTTGCAACTTTGAAAGAAGGTTCTGTTTTCGGAGAAATGTCCCTGATTGACGGGCGGCCCCGATCTGCTTCTGTTCAGGCAAAAACCGCTTGTGCTTGTCTTGAAATGAATCAGATCTTGTTTAAAAAACGATTGGGAGAAGTGCCGGCATGGATGAAATCTTTCTTCTTGATACTGGTGGACCGCCTGCGTAATGCTGATCAGTCCCAGGGGGCAGATAATCCAACAGTCCTGGGGCGGAGAATTGTATTTCTCTTGGAATATATGCTAAAAACAATAGAACCTGATTCTGATAATCGGAAAACCATTCTCTGGAAAGAAACAGCAGAGACCATTGCCATGTTAATGAATCTGCCGGAGGTAAAAATAAATCGGGCGCTGAATAAACTGGCCTTAACAGAAGTTGCACGAAGTGAAATCAATTATGAAAAAGGGAAGCTGTTAATCGTCGAAAAACCGGAATTGTTTTCGCGTTATGCTGCCTATTGCAAAGAGCAATTTTTAAAGGAAACCGGTAATCCACTGATTACTGAATTTGAAACAATGCCAAAAGAAGAATTGGCCGTACTCAATTGTATTCAGACGATGTTGAAACAGCAGGCCTCGGCCAATGATTTCCCGGAATCCTATTTTGACGAGCAATTTAAGACAATCTTGGGAAGGCCCGTGGAGGATTTCGAGTATATTATTAAAAAATTTAAGAAACAGGGAATCCTGAAAGCGAAAATGACCAGTGACTCCGAAAAATTACTTGAAGTGGATCGGGACCTATTGGCCGTCAAACTTGGCGCCGGAAACGAAATGGAATTATTTCATAAACTGGAAAAACGGCTGGCGATTCAGTAACCTTATTTTTCAACATGACTCCTTCGGGAAAACCGACGCTATCAGTCTGTATCATCGCCAGGAATGAAGCTGATGTCCTTCGTGAGTGTCTGGACAGTATACAGCCGGTAGCCGACCAAATTATCGTTCTCGATACCGGTTCCACCGATAATACAATTGCGATTGCGGAAAAATCGGGAGCTGAAGTGCATGCTACTGCCTGGAAGAATGATTTTTCTGTTGCGCGAAACGAATCCATTCAATACGCAAAGGGCGATTGGATCCTGTGGATCGATGCCGATGAACAGTTAACTTCCGAATCAATCCCAAAAGTTAAAAAATGTTTGGTCGGCGTTTCCTGTCCGACAGCCTATTTGGTCACAATCCGTAGTTTGAAACCGGATGGTCATAGTTACACTCTTTCGGATGCCCATCGTTTATTCTCTAATCATTTTGGCATTCGTTTTTCCGGTCGTATTCATGAACAAATTGCTCCCAGTGTTTCCGCCCTGAGCGGGATCGAGAAAGAATCCCAGATAATACTAGATCATCAGGGTTACAGTTATTCCGGTAAAAAAGCCGATTTGAAACGGAAGCGGAATGAAACGCTACTGAAAAAAGCAATTAAAATGGAGCCCAAGTCTGCTTATAACCATTACACAATGGCACAACATTACGCTTTGTATGGAGAATATAAAAAAGCAGTCTCCTGTTTTAAAAAGGCGATTCACATTGGCGGTTTACCACCGAAGATGACAACCTCTTTGCAAAATACATATGCGGAAACGCTGATCCGATTGGGCAAGTCACATGAGGCACAAAAATGGATCGAAAAATCGCTGGCTCAATTCCCGAATCAGATCGGAGCCTATTTTCTTCAGTATACACAAGCAAATAAAGTCGATAGTCTTGAAGGACAGATAAAGGCCCTGGAAGCCATGATCGAACAGACTTGGCTGATCAAAAAACACGGGAAAACACTCTCCACCGATGTGGAAATACCGATACGGGATTTGGAGTATTATTTAATTCGGACAGGAATGAAACTTAAAGAGCCGGAACGGGTGGAGAGGTATGCACACCGGTTACGAGTCCGGCCCCATTTGACGTATCGGGAACGGGAAATACTTGGAAAATATTTCCTGTTGATGGGTGATTGGGATCGTGCCGGAGAACAATTGAAAAAGATATACTATGACCAACCGGAAAACACGACAATTTTGGATCTTCTGGGTTTGTTTTATTTAAAACAGAAAAAATTTAGTGCCGCAATTCATTACTATACTTTATTTCATCGTTTGAAACCGGAAGACAAAGCCGTAAGACGGCGATTGGCGGGACTTTATGCCAAAACCGGAGATGTGGAAAAGGCGGAAGCACTACTTTCTTCTTAATAGAAACGGATTCTTATTTTCTGTGATAGTGATCCCTCAAATCGGATGATTTCAGCTCCTGATCCTATATTTGTAATCTAATCCCGGGCTGGATAGATTTTCTTTCAAATACCTCACAAATAATAACCGGAGGAGGACAATCGATGGAACATAATGAAATAAATCTTTCAGGAAGAAAGATTCATTATATCCAGTCGGGATCGGGGCCGATGGTTATTATGATCCATGGAATCACCACCAATTCCTTTATTTGGGAAAATGTGATACGGTTACTATCGGATTTTTCATGTATTGCATTGGATTTACCAGGATGTGGGCAATCAGATAAATCGTTGAATGAACCCTATTCCATCCGTAATCATACCGAAATGCTCAGTGAATTCATCCGAACAGTGATTAATGAACCGGTTCATCTAATCGGACATGACATTGGCGGGGGCATATGTCAGCGGTTTTCCGTACTATATCAGGAACAAGTAAAATCTCAGGTCCTGGTTAATCCGGTAGGATTCGATTACTGGCCGGTTCAACCGATTGAATCATTACGCACACCCATAATCCGGCAATTAATTCTGAGTGTCATGGACATTGGGATGCTCACCTTCATCATTCGGCGCGGTTTTTACAATAAAGAATATGTGGATGATGCTCTTTTGGAAAAATTTCGTATGCCGTTTGATACACTGGAAGGCAGAAAAGCTTTCTTGCATTTCGCTCGTAGTTTGGATAACCATGATTTAATGGAAATTGCAGACCGATTACCAGAGGTTCAAATCCCCACGGTTCTGATTCGTGGTGATGCCGATGTATATTTGGGAGAAAATATTATCGAAAAACTTGCTGAATGCTGGCCGCACGCAAAACTGGTTCGCACCCCCGATGCGGGTCATTTTTTACTGTGGGAATCTCCAGAATTAGTGGCAAATTCGTTCAGGGAGATGATTATAAATGACCATGAATGATCTGAAAAAGGAGATTCGTAACCTCACCGCGCGAATACGAATCCTGGAAGAAGAAAACCAGGCACTATCCGAACGGTCCGAAGATATAATGCTTATTGGGTTGGTGGCGGAAAACTTCAGTCTGATCCATTCTCCGGAAGATATTATCGATCGTTTGTTGGAACGGATTGCCATTCTGAAGAAAATTCCATTTTGTGCCTGTTGCCAGGTCAACGGAACGGAACTAACTATCCAGCAACATTATACGACAATTCCCTTAGCGATAAAAACGGGTCAAAGGATATTACTAAAACCGGAAGTATTCTTACAGATGACTATGGGACTGGTAATTCTGAGCCAGGAGGATATTTCTGAAAAAGTTGAAAAATTACCATTCTCTCAAACAAAACTCAGTCCGCAATACATTGCCCTGATACCATTTGAATCACGTATTGTGAAAAATGGAATCATGGTGTTTATTGATGACAATCCTTTAGGAAAACAGCTTTCCCAGTTTTCTCTGTTATTGCAGCGCATCATCGACATCACCGTATCGAAACTGGACAGTCTGTCACTCTTTCGTGAATTGAATCAGCTGAATGATGAATTGGATCGTCGCGTTGAGTTGAGAACAGAAGAATTGCGTAAACTCAATAAAGAACTTCAAACGGAAGTGGAAACCCGTAAAGCAGCGGAAAACCAGTTGATGGAGGATCAAAAAATTCTGGACACACTGAACCGTGCTCAATCAAGGTTTTTTACGCAGGAAGAACATTCAACGGTTATGAAAGGACTACTGGACGATATTCTTACGATGGATGGTTCCACCCTGGGATTTATCGCTGAAGCGAAAGTGGGTGAAAACGACGTTACCACAATGACCAATTATGTGCTTTCCGCTCCGGATTCCGATCTGTCTGCATATGAAGCAGCCCCAATGCGGGCTTTCGATCGAACGACAATATTCGGGAAATCCATTCTGGATCAAGAACCTTTTTTTACGGATGAAATCAATAAAGAAATTCAATGCAATGAATTGCCAGCAAGTCATCCAAAAATACAATCATTTGCAGGTATCCCGGTAATTGTAGATGGTAGCGTAATTGCCTACATAGGATTGGGGAATAATCCCCGGGGTTATGATAAATCCACACTTTTCAAACTTGATCCATTTATAACCGTGATCGGAAATTTTGTTAAAACATTTCAAATAGAGATTGCGCGCGAAAGTACCGCCCAATCGCTGGGACGGGAAAAAATAAAATTATCGGAAATTTTTGATAACGCTCCGGAAGCTATTATTTTAACAGATACGGATGAATGTATTCTCCAGGTAAATCGAGGGTTCAGTCAACTCTTCGGATATTCTTCAAAAGAAGCGCAGGGGAAAAAAATATCCGCATTAATTGGGGAACCAATTACCGAAGAACGGGAAGTCCTGAATCAGGCAAAAGCATCCAAATCAACAACACATGTTGAAGCTCTTCACCATCGGAAAGACGGTTCCGAAGTATTTGTGTCCGTTATTTGGAGCCCGATAGAATTTTCCGATGGACAATCCAATGCTCTGTATTTTATTCGCGATATCACCGAGCAACGAATGGTGCAAAATACCCTCTACGAAATTGCGGAAGGATTGCTGGCGACGGAGGGCGATGCATTTCTACATAATACCGTAACTTACCTGACTGATTTATTCAATGTTGACTATGCGTTTATTTCTGATTTATCAAATCCCGATTCAGACACTTTTCAAACGATAGCCCTGAGTCACCGTAATGCGATTGTTGAGAATTTCAATTGTAATAATGTGGATATCTGTCAACGTGTCATCCGGGAAGGAAAAGCCATCATTCAACAAGGTGTGCTTCAGCAATTTCCCAATGACAAACAGTTACACGAATTCGGGATTGAAAGTTATCTGGGAATGCTGTTGACAGATTCGGACAAAAAACCTATGGGCATTTTGGGGGTCATGAGTACCAGACCCGCCGAAAATACGGAACTGGTCGAACAAATTATGAAGATCGTATCCGTTCGGATAACCGCGGAACTGGAACGAAGAGTCAGGAGGAAAGAAGCGGAAGAAATGCAGTCGGCGCTTCGCCATTCACAGAAAATGGAATCCATGGGAAGAATTGCCGGCGGCGTGGCCCATGATTTCAACAATATTCTTGCGAGTATGATGGGATATGCCGAATTCTTAAGTTCACTCAAGACAGACCCGGAATCATCCGAAGGGAAGGCAATTGATGCCATTCTCCGGGGAACGGAGCGAGCCAGTCAACTCACAAAACAGTTATTGGGATTTGCCAGAAAAACGCAATTTAAATTGAATACTGTCTCCGTGAATTCCATGATCCAGGAAACCCTGAAAGTTTCAGAAAAAATCTTCGAAAAAAGGATCGACCTCCATGTTGAGCTGAATCCAAAATGTTGGAATGTGCTGGCCGATAAGAACCAGATCGATCAGGTATTGACAAATTTATTCATTAATGCGCGGGATGCCATGCCTGATGGTGGGCAACTCCATATCAGGACTGATAATGAAGTATTAGATAAAACGTATATCCAGGAAATCAGAGGACTCAAGTCCGGCCGATATGTGAAAATATCGGTGACAGACACGGGAATCGGGATTTCGGAAGACGTTCTGGAAAAGATTTTTGAACCCTTTTTTACCACGAAAGGGGAAGGTCTGGGAACCGGCTTGGGGTTATCCGTGGTCTATGGAATCATGCGTGCGCATCATGGTCAGATAACCTGCTATAGCGAACCGGGCCATGGAACTACCTTCAACCTCTACCTGCCGGCTTCAGATGAGGCCGTTAAGGAAAAAATTGTTGATACACATCTGGAAAAAGGGACCGAGAGGATTCTGGTTGTGGAAGACGAGGAAGATATCCGCGAGGTCATCAAGATGCAGCTGGAAAATCTAGGGTATTCCGTGATCCTGGCCGAAAACGGATTCCAGGCTGTAGAAATCTATAAAAAGAATGAGGGTCGGTTTGACCTCGTTTTATTCGATCTGGTTATGCCGGGGATGAATGGAATCGAGACATATGAAAACCTGGTACAAATTAATCCCCAAGTGCGCTGCATTCTAATGAGCGGTTACAGTAAAGATACACGTGCCGCGGATTTGTTTCAGTCCGGAAAGGTCGGTTTTCTGCAAAAACCGTTTCGGCTACATGAACTCACCCAAACTATTCAACGCTATCTTCACTGATTTCATTTGATTTCTGTTTATTCCCGACTTTTTGTTCTGCTGTGGTTTTTACCCATATTCCTTCAGGGGCTTATGCCCGGTATCCACTGGTTTGTCAGAGAACAGGAAGGCGGCCTCGTCCTGAATCCGGGAGTCTATCGAATGTATCTCACAACCTATCAGGAGATAAAGTCAGAAAAAGACATCTACCTGTGGAGCGAAGGTGAAGCGCTTCTATTTCGGCGGATGGCCAGAGAAGGTCTGAATCCCGGTTATGCCGCGTTGGAGGTCACTACTTACCCGATGGGTTGGGGGACGGCCATTCTTCCTGAAACTGCCCCAAAACTTTATTCCGCGTTTTCATTGACGCAAGACTGGAATCTCTGGGAATCGCTGGGAGCGGGATTTCAGGAACCGTGGTCGATCAGCCTTTTCCTGGGTGATATGGCCACGATCTGGGATTTGGACTCTACCTATTCACTGGTACCGGTTGCCTCCGGAGCAAGCGGTTGGGTGTTGACCGCCGGAAGTCAGGAATTAATCTCGGGCAGGGTTACGAATGATCGTTGGTCCCGTCTGGAATGGAAGTTAAAGGGCAGCAATCGCGGTTCTTTCCCGGTGGAATGGGATATTAAAATCGGATATCGCTGGGAAGCAAATCCCGACCGTCCCGATGGGCTGACGTTCCGTTATTATCGTGAAAATTTTGCCAGTGATCATTCGGGCTGGGCCGGGAATAATCAAATTGATATCCGTCTCCGGTGGGCTACCGGACCGATAGACTACGGTCCATTGGAAATCAAAATTGCAATTGGAAAAGCGATCTTCTGGAAAGGTCATAAAATTGGAATTATCCTGGGCGTTGATCAAATCTTCGACAACCTCGAAACGGATAATCCGAAACAAGATCATTTGATCTTTCAACCGTTTATCCTGTGGAATTAATTTTCCAGAGGTAACTCCTGCATTAACCCGGTTTATCCGTCCTGTTCAGGCGAAACGATGGCAGAATTAAACGAAATCTCTTTTGAAACGCTGGTTACTCATTTCCAACTACTTGGTAATTGGGAAGATCGGTATCGCTATATTCTGGACTTAGCAAAAAAGTTACCCTCGTTTCCCGATAAATATCGTACGGAAGAGAATCGGATACATGGCTGCCAAAGTCAGGTCTGGATGCGACTGAATTGGGTTGGACCGAATCAGTCCCTGGATTTCGTTGCCGATAGTGATGCGCATCTGGTACGGGGAATAATTGCCGTTTTGTACATTTTGTTTCAGGGACGCCGTCCGAACCAAATCCTGGAATTGGACACGGAATCCGCACTTCAAAAGCTGGAATTAAAACAGCATCTGAGCCCAACACGAAATAATGGTATAACGGCAATGATTCAAAAGATCCGGAATTCCGCCAAGGAAAAACTGGAAATTACTTGAATGTATAACTGTCATAATAACAGTAAATAAAGAAATACCATGAAGCAGATACTCATCATCTTGTTGATTCTCTCATCCTGGAACTGTCAGGGACCCACACCAACCATTAGTAAGAAAAATCCCATGCTGAAACCACCCCGTGCTAGAAAAATTCCTCGTGATGTCACCGTGCATGATGATCCCAGAACGGATAATTATTTCTGGCTCCGTGATCGTAACAACCCGGAGGTCGTAGATTATCTAAACCGGGAGAATGAATATACCTCTGCTGTTATGAAATCCACCGAAGAACTCAGGAACACACTGTTTAATGAAATGAAAAGCAGAATCAAGGAAACCGATCTTTCAGTTCCGGTCAAGATCGATGAATATTATTATTATCATCGCACGGAAGCAGGAAAACAGTATCCGATCTATTGCCGGAAATTGAAATCGTTGGAGGCCAGTGAAGAGATAATTCTGGATCAGAATCAATTGGCGGAGGGAAAGGATTTTCTCTCTATTGGAGCTTTAAAAGTGAGTCCCAATCATCAGTTACTGGCTTACAGTGTTGATGAATCGGGAAATGAAAATTTCACCATCTTTATAAAAGATTTGCGGACTGGGGATCTGCTTTCGGATCAAATCACGGGATCCTATTATTCCTTGGAATGGGCCAACGACAATCAAACATTGTTCTATAATACATTGGATGCGGCTCATCGTCCTTACAAGGTCTTTCGGCATTTACTTGGATCCGATCAAACTTCCGACCTTCTGGTCTATGAAGAAAGTGACGAAAAATATTTTCTGGATGTGAGTAAATCAAAAAGTCAGGCTTACTTGTTCCTGAAGTCTGAAAGCGAAATCACAACTGAAATCCGGAAAATTGACGCTGATCTTCCGGGAGAAGCTCCGTCCGTTATTCTACCGAGAAAAGAAGGCGTGGAATATTCAGTCGCCCATCGCGGATCCGAGTTTTTCATCCTGACTAACGAAGATGCCATCAATTTTAAACTGGTTAAAACACCGGTTACCCGTCCTGAACGAGAGAACTGGGTTACGGTTGTACCTCATGATCCGAATATACTTCTGGAATTCACGGAAGAGTTTGCGGATTATCTGACCGTTTTTATCCGGGATCGCGGGACGGAAAAAATCCTTGTACTACCGTTTACAGGAACACCGGAATATTCAATTACCTTCGATGAGCCGGTTTATTCCCTGGGGGGACAACCTAATCCCGAATTCTCAGCCACATCATTGCGGTTTTCGTTCAGTTCGTTAAAAACGCCGCGGAAAATCATGGCGGTTGATCTTAACTCCGGTGAACAGACCTTGTTAAAACAGGACGAAGTGCCGGGCGGATATAACCCCGATCATTATACCACACGCCGAGTCTGGGCACCGGCCAGGGATGGGGCGCGCATCCCATTGTCCATCCTTTATCGCAAAGACCTGGAGATTACATCCCGAACTCCACTGTATCTCTATGGATACGGTTCCTACGGTTCTACAATTGATCCGTATTTCTCATCCAATCGGTTCAGTCTTGTGGATCGCGGATTTATCTATGTGATCGCCCATATTCGGGGCGGCGGTTTTTTAGGACGTTCCTGGTACGAAAACGGGAAATGGCTCCACAAAAAGAATACATTTACCGATTTTATTGACGCCGCAGAATATGTAATTGATCAAAACATGACTGATCCGGATCATCTGGTGATCGCTGGCGGCAGTGCCGGGGGACTGCTCATGGGAGCGGTGACCAATATGCGTCCGGATTTATTCCAGGTTGTTGTCGCTTCCGTTCCCTTTGTGGATGTGATCAATACGATGTTGGACGAATCGATACCGCTCACCGTGATCGAATTCGATGAATGGGGAAATCCCAAGGATAAAACCTATTATAATTATATGATTTCCTATTCACCCTATGATAATATTAAAGCACAGGATTATCCCGATATGCTGATTACAGCCGGCTTGAATGATCCCCGGGTAGGCTATTGGGAACCTGCTAAGTTCACCGCCAAACTTCGGGAAATGAAAACCGATCAAAATATTCTATTGCTAAAAACCAATATGGGAGCCGGTCACATGGGCGCTTCCGGGAGATACGATTACCTTAAAGAAGTAGCCTTTCGCTATACCTTCATCCTGGATCGGTTGGATATTCATGAATAGGCTGATCTATCCGACTGTTTTCGGACTCGTATTATTGATGCAACCGGTGTTCGGTCAGCACGTCAACCGTCTGTTCTGGGACGGGAGCGACTGGAATCGTGTGACTAAACTGGTTGATTTTAATCCCCACCTCGAATACACGGTAAAGTCTGCTTATGTCAATGGCGTGTTGGACGGGCGGCTGTATTATTATCTGAAAACATGGGCCGCGGAATCCGGGCTGGCCGATAGTTTATATGGGGAAACCGTGGATTACCTCACTACGCGGGAAGTGGTCCGGTCGTTAGACGAATTTTATAAAGATCCGGCAAACAACTACTTACCGGTCCCCTCCGCGATAGTAATTGCAAATATGTATGCCCGACAAGTACCGGTCCGGGTTATCGATAATTATATAAAACAGAGTCGCTACTGGATCAATGAGCTGCAAATTCAACTGGAACTGGAAGGGAATGCGGAATTGCTAAGGGAAAAACAAGAGCGCCGTGAACCTACGCGGCTTCCGTAATGTTATTCGATTCGAATGAATCCCACTTTAGGATGGTATGTATAAACGCGAGGGTCATCCCGAAACTCCAATCGACTGATTTGGAAACGGAAATCCCAGGGATCCAGGGGGTCGAAAGAAAACAATGCCGTTTCATTTCGGGAAGATCCGCTGTTTAGTGATTCATAGGGAGCGATAAACTCAAGATGACGTTCAGGCTCAATTTTTCCGGAGAGCGTTTTGGCGTACAGAAATCCCTCCAACCGGACAATTATTTTACCCGTTTCGTTTTGGACGTCCACAATAACCATCAGTTTCTGGTTATCCATGACTCGCTGCCGAATTTCAATCGGAAGTGGATTTTGCCGTGCCTGGCAGAAAATGAGCACGGGAAACAGGATAAGAAAAGTGATTCTCAACCGCATGATTAAAATTAAACTGAATCGGGCAAAATACCCGGTGAATTCTTGGCCGGAATTTCCGGGAAACCTTTCGGTCAGTGAGCGTTAACAGGTAAACGAATTCCATGACTGAACAAGAATTTAAAGCGCTGCTTATGACCCTGGATGGTGTATTTCTCCCCAGGCAAATCGGATCGAATGGTACCGATTGGATCGCCGTGGGAAAGCCCCTGTCTGAGGATGCCGTAGATCGGATTCACACGTTGACAAACCGCTCACCAGATTCCATATCGGTGGATGAATCAAACGGGGAAATCTACTTACGGGTCGTTCCGGAAGATAAACCCATTGTCCTCCGGCTCCCAAAAATTCCGCCTCTGCATTTAGTGTTGTTTCTGTTGACGATTTTCACAACCCTGGCCGCGGGAGCGCTCATGGAAGGGGTTAATATCCTGTCCAATCCTGCCGGTTTAGCAAAAGGAATCCCTTTTTCGGTTACCCTGCTACTTATTTTGGGGACCCATGAATTCGGACATTATTATTTTGCCCGGAAACACCATGTGGATGCGACACTGCCCTATTTTATTCCGGCGCCCACATTTATCGGGACTTTTGGTGCCTTTATCAAGATAAAATCGCCGATCTATCGGAAATCGGCTCTTTTACAAATCGGTGCCGCCGGACCCATCGCTGGATTTATCGTGGCTGTTCCGGCGCTTTTGATCGGATTGTCGCTTTCAACGGTGATTACCACCTCCGGATTAGAAGGAGGGATGCAACTGGGTGATTCATTGCTCATGAAAATGCTGACCGCGCTCGTATTTCCGGGATTGACTGATCAACAGGATATATTACTGCATCCGATCGCTTTTGCGGGTTGGATCGGATTGCTGGTGACCATGCTGAACCTGCTTCCCATCGGTCAATTAGATGGAGGACATGTGGCCTATGCCATGTTAGGTCGTCGATATGGTCGTGTTGCCCGTCTGGCGTTACTGGCTCTTCTGCCACTGGGATTGTTGTCCCTGAATTGGATTGTCTGGGGAGCATTGATTCTGTTACTGATGAGGACGCCGGATCATCCTCCGGTGATTGATGTGGACGGACCACTGAATTCCCGTGACCGAAAAATCGGTTATATCTGTCTGGCAATCTTTATTCTTTGTTTTATTCCGGCCCCCTTTCCAGGATAAGATGAAATTTCCCTTCTTTGTTATTCTCCTTTTAGCCCTGATTAACGGACAATCACGTATTGGTGATTGGGAATCCATAACCAGTCCGCTGAATATTCGCCAGCTCGTCTTTGACCGGGGGTCGGTGTATTGTGCAACCGACGGTGGCGTACTGATTTATCATCCGGATACGGACCGCTTTGAAACCCTGACCAATCTTGACGGACTGGCCAGAACAGATATTCAGGCGATTGCTATTGATCAGGATGGAGCAATCTGGACTGGTGGCGCCAGTCCCGTGGGAATCATTAACCGCCTGGACCGGGAGGAGCAGAACAATCAATTGACCCTAGACTTAGGCCTCACGGAAATCGGGAGCTTCACCGTATCCGATTCCTTGCTCTTTGCCGTGTTTAAACAAAACCAGGATATGGGCCTGATTCAGTTCGTAAAACAAACGGATAATTTCCAATATCGGGATGTATTCAAGAACTGGCCTGCAGGGGTTCAAACAATTACCGGGGCGGTCATATCCGGGACCCGCATATTTATCGGGACCAATCAAGGACTTTGGGAAGCTGATCTGGTTGCTTCAAACCTGAAAAACCCCGCCGCCTGGTTCCGTCCCTTTCCAGAGATAGCCGGATCAATTATCCATCTCAAAACATGGCGTAGCGAGCTAATTGTCCAGGCTAATACTTCGGTTTATCGAATTAATTTGCAAAATAACATTACCGTTTTGGTTGATCCTTCCGCACCATCCGATCTGGTTGATATGCTGCCGGTCTCTGAGACGGAGATTTTTTATCTTTCCCACACGTCACTTTATTTACGGGAAGGCGATCATAACCGGTATCATATTTCCATTCCCCGATATCGATTAACATCGCTCGCTTCGGATTCGATCCTGGGCATCATTGCGGGATCGACGCATGGATTAGCCTTGGTGGACACCAGTAACCGCACGGTAAACTGGAAAATTCCTAACGCCCCGATCGCACCGATCCATACTCCAACTAAGAATGAAGGTGGATTTACAGCCGCTACAGTCATGTCGGACGGTCGCATCGTTGTGGCTTCGAATAAAGGGATTGCCATCCGCGATCCTGAGGGTTGGCGTAATATCATGGAATCGACGGATAATCGTGTTTCCATTGCTGAAAATAGGGATTATTCCTTCTTTATCGCCGATTCTATTCCGGTGGATTTCGGCGGCTTCGTAGCCGATCTGGAGGAGGGACCGGACGGATTGTTATATTGTGCCATTCGCGGCACATTTCCGGAACCGTACCGTCATGGAGGAGGCATCATCATTTTGGATATCGATCATCCGCAATCCTTTACCCTGATTGATACGACCTACCTCGATTACTTTACTACTGCTTCCAACTCAAATCCTTATATGGTAGTAAAGGATGTGGCCTTTGACCGCAATGATGCGTTGTGGGTAGCCGACACATACGCCACTAATCGGAAACGACCGGTACAGGTCCGCGATACCGACGGAAACTGGGGTGGCTATTACTCTGATTCAACCGGAGTTCTGCTGCCGTTAACTCCCGTGACCATCGGTTTTGACGCCTGGAATCGGGTGTGGGTGGGGTCATTTCGGGAAGGGGATGAATTCACGCGTTCGGGCCTCTATGTTTTACAATATTCCGGGTCGCCCGCATTCCCGGATTCTTATTCATGGCTGAAAATCGGAGGTTTAATTGATGATACGATCTGGTCGCTGGGAGTTACCCGTGATAACCGGTTGTATTATTTGACGCCCCAGGGGCTGAATTATCTGGATTTACAGTATAATCCCAGTGCTCCCGTACTGCGCTCCGGTACCTTTACTTATTTTCCGAATATTTCTTATGGTGATGGCGCAAAAATCCGGCTGGACAGCCGGGATAATGTCTGGACTGTTTCTCCGTCGGACGGAATCAATGTTCTACTGTCGAATACGACCTACTGGCCTGATAATGATCCGGATTTAGCGGTGGAAGGAATAACGGCGGAAACTACGCCACTACTATCCGACGAAGTGACGGATATTGCCTTTGATGAAGAAAAAGGATTGGCTTATATCACCAGTAAACGGGGTTTAAATGTGTTGAAGATTCCGTTTACCAACCAGCGGAAATCCTATTCAACGGTCCGTATTTTTCCCAGTCCTTTCCGTATCCCTTCCGATCAACCAATGGTGATCGATCGCTTACCGGATCAATCTTCGGCCATGATTATGACGCTCAATGGCCAGGTAATACGTAAACTTGCCGGAACAAGGGACAACTCAGGCGGCGACCAGTTATTCTGGGATGGCCGGGATGAACAGGGGAATTGGGTTCGCACCGGAGTTTATCTGGTGGCCCTGACCACGCCCGGTGGAAACCGGGATATTCAAAAAATTGCAGTTGTGAAAAATTAGGAATCAGTGTCTACTGATTCCTGATCGATATATTCCGGCATTAATCCGAAATCCTGTTCCAACTCTTCGGCGATTTGTCTGGTCAGTTTCTTCCGGTCCAGATGAGGCAGGAAGGCGCTCTTCGCCGCATTAATAGTTACCGTTCTGAATTCCCGAAGACCAAACCCGAATAAGTTATGGGCCAGCATGAATTCCCGGGTTAAGGTTGTGTCGGAAATGAGACGATTGTCCGTATTCAACGTGACTCGAATTCCTGATTTGAAATATTCGCGGATCGGATGGTATCGCAGGGACCGCACGGAACGGGTATGCCAGTTGGAAGTCAGACATATTTCCAATGGAATCCGGTGATCATTCACATATTGTAACAGATCACGATCTTCCTTTAGCCGTGTACCGTGACCGATACGGTGAGCGCCGCAGTAATGGAGGGCCTGGTGAATCGAGGCCGGTCCGAAGGCCTCGCCCGCATGGATGGTGGCATTAATGTTATTGTTCAGGATGAGGTAAAATGCTTCCCGATGGTGTTTCGCGGGAAAATTCTCTTCTGCACCTGCCAGATCGAAACCTACAACGCCATTGTTTTTATACCGTAAGGTCAAATCCGCCAGCCGTAGTGACACTTCCGGCGAAATATTTCGTATACCGCAGACAATGATCCCGGATAAAACGCCAAATTCTTTTTCACCATGTTTAAGACCGGCTTTGACAGCCTCGATGGATTCATCGGGAGTCATACCTTTCTGGGTATGCAGAATCGGTGAATACCGAATTTCAATGTAGCGTACGTTTTCTTCGGCGACATCCTGAATCAATTCATAGGCTGCCCGTTCGAGTGCCCCGGGCGTTTGCAGGACGCTCAGCGTAATATCAAAGCGTCGTATATAATCTTCCAGTGATCCCCGTTTTTTCCCAATGGCAAGTATTCGATGCAAATCTTCCACATTAGAAGCCGGCAGATCGACTTTTTCTTTGTGAGCGATATCCAACATCGAATCCGGGCGTAAACTACCGTCCAGGTGGCAATGCAGCTCAACCTTGGGTAAGCGGTGAATCAGATCAGTGTTAATGGTCATGATTGCACCTCGTCGCCGGAAGATTCATGGTCGGTAGATGTCGGGCTGGCAACTTTCCATAACCAGACGGCTACCAGGAGCAGGAGAATCTCCCCCGGCCAGGAGCCAAGTGGTTTCTTGACAATCGCCAGGACATCGGCATCGCCGGAAATCACGATGGGAATTGCCATGAGAATACCCACCAAAGCTTCCCCGGTGATCAAACCGGACGCGAACAACAGCCCCCGATTTCCACCGACCTTTATCGCCCGTTCCTGATCTTCGGGGGAGAGCGATGAATTTTTTGATTTATAAAAGTGTGCCACCGTCCAGGCGATAATTCCGCCGACAAAAATGGGTACCGAAAGTTCAAAGGGGAGATAAATACCGACGGCTACTGCCAAAACGGGGAGCCGAAAAGAAGCCCCTCGTTTTTCCTGATATTTATCGGCGACAATAACAACTACCGCTATTGCCATTCCAATGACAATCGTGGTCCAGGGCAGGTTCTGATTAAAAACACCCTCCGCAACCGATGACATGAGTGTTGCCTGAGGGGCAGAGAGTGGATTGGGGTGAGCCGGTGTGGCAATCCCGATTCCATAGGCTTTTTCAATCAGGATCAATACGGGAGCGATAAAGATCGCTGCTGACAGAACACCGACCGATTGCATAATCTGCTGTTTCCATGGGGTAGCGCCGACAATATATCCGGCTTTCAAATCCTGCATATTATCGCCTCCGATCGCGGCCGCACAGGCTACAACTGCGCCGATGAATATCGCAGCAGCCGGCCCGGTAGCCGATTTTGTTCCCACCAGGGCCAGGAGGACCAAAGCCGAGAAAAGAATCGTTGCGATTGTAACTCCTGAAATCGGATTATTGGAACTCCCTACCAATCCTGCCATATAGGCTGCCACGGCCGAAAAAAGGAACCCGGCAATTAACATGACCACGGCCATGAATAGTGAGGGCAGGGCGGCGTGAATGACATAGTAGTATACGCCAAAAATAGGGACAATAGACACCAGAAGGAGGATGCCCACCCATTTCATGGGTAAATCACGATCGGTACGGGGAATTTCTTCGGCGATAGTGCCGGAATCGCCGGAAACGGTTTTAAAACTATGTTTGATGCCGCTTACAATTGAGGAACGCAGGTTAATCAGTGCCCATAGTCCGCCGATGACCATAGCGCCAACGCCCAGGTACCGGGTTTTGGTGGACCATATCTGTTGTGCCCAATCCACAGCTTCCATGGGTGACCCGTTGACCAGGGGCCAGGTATGATTAGCGGCGTAAATTGGAATGGCTACTAACCAGTTAATGGCGCCGCCCAGAAAGACCAGGACAGCGATATTTATTCCCACGATATAGCCAACGGAAACCAGCGCCGGAGATAAATTCGTTCCGAAATAGGCCACGGAGTGTCCAATCCTGGCGGCTCCTTCCGCGACACCAGTCCAGAGTCGTAATCCTGTTTCTCCGAACTTAAACAAGGCGCCTACAGCACCTGCCTGGGCAATATATTTAACGCCTTCGCCTCGGTCACCGGATTTTAACACTTCAGCCGTGGCAATTCCTTCGGGGAATTGCAATTTCTCCTTTACAATGAGGGCACGACGAAGAGGAATAGTAAACAGAACTCCCAGCAATCCGCCTAAACCGGCGATGATAGTTGTCTCCCAGTAATCAAAAGTGGTCCAATATCCCATAACAATCAGAGCCGGCAAGGTAAATATAACTCCCGCCGCCAACGACTCTCCGGCTGACGCAGCCGTTTGGACAATATTGTTTTCAAGAATATTGGCGCGTTTAAACATCCGTAATATTCCCATCGATATCACCGCAGCGGGTATCGATGCGGATACGGTCATTCCGGCGAATAAACCCAGGTATGCGTTGGCCCCGGCTAAAATGATGGATAATAACACACCCAGAACAACAGCTTTAATCGTAATCTCAGGCAAACTTTTTTCAGACATGATGATCCTTAATTGATTACAGAAAGTATGATGATTTGCGGGTGTACGGCAACATCCCATCTATGAAATCGGTCAATAATCATGTGGTAGAGATCACATTGATGGTTGATGTGAAAAAGGAAACCTGTTTTTTACCCGGAAATAAGTATAATTTCATTGGTTATGATCCCGCGTCTGATCAAATTATCCTTTCTGACTTTTTTCATGGGGGCCCTGCTTCAGGCGGCCACACCGACGGCTATCCTGAACTTCGATGCAATCAATATTGCCAGCGGTGATGCTTTGGCACTGACGGAGCGATTTCGCACGGAAATTCAACAACTGGATACGAGTCGATTATTTCTGGACCGGAATAAAGTGGAAGACGTATTACAGGAACAAGGATTCCAGGAAACTTTTTGTACTGATGAGAATTGTGCGGTCGAAATCGGAAATCTCCTGGGTGTGGAAGAAATCATCGTTGGTTCCATCGCTCGTGTGGGCGCAACCTATACTGTAAATATTCACGGAATCAGGGTTGCAACCGGCGAAATCGTACACAGTGTCTCGCGGGATTATACGACTACAATTGATGAAGTTCTGAAACGGGGAATGCGCGAGTTGGCTTACGACTATGTAAAGCCGTCAACCCGTCCGGGAACTCCTGCGGTCACTGATGGAAATCCGAATATCGATTATATCCTGCGGGAAGTGGATCGTTCGCTGAATTCCCTGGAACCGTTAATTGGACGTGTTCAATCGGAATGGTCAGCTTCGCGACAACCGCTGTTGATCGACCTGGGCACCCGAATCAGAGCCAAAAACGAGGCCAGCCTGGATCAGGATGCTGATTGGATGCTGGTTCCTGGCTGTTCGGGACTAACGTGCAGTATTTGTGGACCCATTGGAATCCTGGTCGTCCCAATTGCCTCGCTTCTGGGGTATTACGATGATGTAAAGTTACCAGATCACCGTCAAAAACAGATTCAAAGTCTCTCCCAGCAGGACCAGGCAAACTACCAGGCCGCCTATAAACATGCGGTGCGTCAATCAAGATTGAAACGGGCCATGGTAAGTTCACTGGTTGGAATCATCGCCGGTAGTATCATCAAGCGAATGTTGTAGTTTGTAATTGCACGGACGGAAACCGTATAACCTTAATCCGCCTTGGTGCGTCCTTGGCAGCTTACCATTTACGTTGTAATTTTGATCAGAACAGGGGTGCTATTCAAATCCTGAATGGCTGAGAACATACCCTTGGAACCTGTTTGGATAATGCCAGCGAAGGGAGAACCGTATGAAAATCGTCCTGTTATTTTTTTTACTGACTTTCCTAAACGCCCAGACTGTTACGATCACTGGTGAGGTGATTCAAAAAGAAACCGGAGTTCCTCTTCGGGGCGTTAACATTCGTTGGGGAATGACGGGAACGGCTACAGATCGCGAGGGACAGTTTTCCTTATCCGGGAACCTGTCCGATTCCCTGATTGTATCGCATATCGGATATAAAACCGTACATCTCCTCAGTATAAAGTCTCCGATAACGATTCGGCTGACTCCCATCGTTCTGGAAAGTCCGGTGATTGAAGTGGAAGCCGTCCGAGCCATAGAAGGGATTACGCCCGTGACCTTCTCCACGCTAACACCGGAGGAGATCAGGCTTCATTATTCGGTTCAGGACGTACCCATGGTACTGGCCACTGAACCGGGCGTCTATGCGTATTCGGAAAGTGGAAACGGAACCGGTTACTCATACGTCAGTATTCGGGGTTTCGATCAAAGCCGAATTTCTGTTATGATCGACAATGTTCCCCTCAATGACAACGAGAGTTTTCAAGTTTATTGGGTGGACCACGGCGATATCCTGGCTCAGGCAGAAGATGTCCAAATTCAACGGGGATTGGGGTTGGGTATCATCGGGTCCTCATCCTTCGGCGGATCAATCAATCTGCGAACGGGAGTCCGAACCGATGAGGAAAAAACGACCTTGACTTTAGGAGGAGGATCGTATAATACAACAAAAACACGATTTCAGTATTCTTCCGGAAAGCGATTTGGAGAAAAAAACGCGTTCGGAGTCAGAGTAAGTCAAGTCGAATCGGCTGGATATAGAAAATACCATGATAGCTTTCAGCGAACCGGTTTTTTAGGATATGACCGATATGGCGACCGCTGGACCCATCGCTT
>JAADFQ010000097.1 GCA_013152835.1 FCB group bacterium | reverse complement strand
CTGGGAGAGCGCTGGAAATTCCGCACAACCCTGGGAACCGGCTACCGCCGGCCCACTTTTATGGACCGATATATTGACTGGAATCATATTCAATTTGGATATCAGGTAATCGGGAATCCGGATTTGAAACCGGAACGGAGTCTGGGGTTCACGGCCGGATTGGAATACTACTCACCTCAGATTTACCGAGTGAGCGTTCTGGCATATGTTACCCGTTTTGAGGATATGATTAATGATTATGCCATCCGTCCCGGGTATTTGAGCTATCAGAATATCGACCGGGTTCTCTTTCGCGGACTGGAAATCCAGGGCCGCTGGACCGTGTCACGTTCTATGTTAGCCCGCTGGGGCTTGAATTGGGTGGATAATCGGAACAGCGACACTGGCGACCTGATACCCAACACGCAGCCCTTTACAGCGGATGGAAGCCTCAGCTTTCGGGTTTGGAAACAGCGCGTTGACGGCACCCTGCGGTTCAAATGGACGGCGCCCTACCATCCCCAGGAATATGTCCCTGAAATTGGTGATTTCGTCACCAGTGCAACCCCGCGATCGTCCTTTGTTTTGTGGAATCTGACCACGACGATCCATGTTTTATCCTGGCTGGATATTCATGCCGGTCTGGATAATATGACCGATTACATCGATAATCACTACGGCCCCTTTATTGGACGCCGCTTTTATCTGGAACTACGAACCAACCTTCAAGGAAAAATGCCATGAAACATTTTCTTTTTGCATTTGCTCTTGGGATTCTGATCACGGCCTGCGATACGAACAGCGATGAATCTGGGCTGAATTCACCGGAGCAAATTATCACCAAGGATCTCACTCAATCCCCGACCTATTTCAAATTATCGTCCGGATTAACCGTCGATACATGGGACCTGGCCTTTACTTCGGGAAATCAAAGTTATCTGGTAGATCTGAACCAGGATGCCGGCGCCACCGTGACGATCGGAGATACGGGAACCGCGTTTGAGACCGCCGGTTTTCCCGGTACCGCCTATTTTGCCAGCGATACGGGTACATCGATGGCCATCGGAGCCTCCTGGATGGAGATGTCCACCTATAATCCAACCGATCATAGCATCGGTGGAAACGGAACGATCTACTTCTTGCGGTGCGCCGATTATCAACGGATAAAATTCGAAGTGCTCTCCGCTTCCCCCGATGAATTCCAAATTCGCTGGGCTCCGGAAAATGAGGATCACACTTTCGGTGTAACCCAAACAGCCACCGTTCCCTATAGCAGCGGAGAACCGGCCTACTGGGATTTCAGCATAGCTTCCACAGTCACGCCGGAAGACTGGGACCTCGGACTGGTTTCTCTGCCCATTACCATTCCCGGTGCGGGTACCTTTTATATGCCGTCCGTTCAACTGAATTTAACGCGTGTGATTCGGTTTGCTATTTTACCGGATACACCGCTGGACAGTTTTGAAGCTACGACGGAAAATATAACCTGGGTTCCGGTGGATGAATTGCACCAGCCGCTGGGATACGGCGGTGACAATGAAATCTTGGTCTATCACCCGGAACCACCTTATAACCATAAGGTGATCGTGGAACATCCTGAACAACTGCTATTGATTGAGACACCGGACGGGCAGTACAAAATTCAATTTCAGGACTATGGCTCCGGCGTCGTCGTGTTCCTCTATGGCGAAGTTTAATTCCTGACTAAGAGAGCGGGTGGGGGCTGATTCCCTCAGCGGAAAAGCCCCCAAAATATTAACCTGAAAGTTGAGAGCGTCTGATGATTACACCTGTACACTATTTACCTATCTTAACAACGTTACTGTCAATTGTTTTCGCCCTGGAAATTTTCCATCGCTATCGGATTCGTGGTGGAAACCACCTGTTTTGGTGGGGACTGGGTGTTTTGATTTATGGATTGGGAACGTTTGCCGAAGCGTCCATCACACTCTGGGGCTGGAATCCCACCTTATTTCGATTCTGGTATTTTGTTGGCGCCATTCTGGGAGGCGCACCCCTGGCCCAGGGAACCGTCTGGTTCCTGCTGAAACCGGGCACTGCCCGGCGTCTTACCTATGCCATGATCATCTATGCTGTGTTGACAGCGCCGTTCATTGTGGCCAGCCCGATTAACATGGCTCTGGTGGATCCACATCTGCCCAGCGGCCGGGTTTTCGTCTGGCAATGGATCCGGTTATTCAGCCCCCTGATTAACCTCTATGCCGTAATTTTCCTGATTGGCGGAGCCATTTTGTCCGCAGTACGGTTTTTCCGTTCCTATCGGCATTCCCGAAACGGCGTATCCGTATCCCGGGACCGGTTTATTGGGAATGTATGTATTGCCGTCGGCGCACTCCTGCCGGGAATCGGCGGGGCTGCCAGTCGTCTGGGACACACGGAAATATTATACATCATGGAAATTACCGGGCTTACAGCCATTTGGATCGGTTACTGGTTCAATATCCGCCGCCGTCCGGTTTGAGTTGAACTTTGGAACTACGCCGGTACTGAAAATTCTTTCAAGATAGGACCTTGTTATCTTAATATTCCGAATGAACAGTCGAAATTTAAAACGGAATTAGGATTATGGTCACCCAACGACAATTGGAAGAACGGGAGATGCGCCGTCAACGCATTTTAAAAGGCGCCCTTCAGGTGTATCAGCAGGAGGGAATTGAAAAGGCCACCATGGACGGAATCGCCCGGGAATCGGGTTTCGGGAAAGCCACCCTGTATTATTATTTCGATTCCAAGGAGGAAATATTCGTAGAACTTCTCCGTACTGGTTGGGAACAAATCTGGGAAAGTGTCGAGGTTTATATCGGTGTCACCGGAAGTCCCCGCGAAAAATTCATCTCCATTCTGAAAACCATTGCCCGTATGATTGCTGACGATCGGGCCTTCTTTGGTTTTCTGTTCCAGGCGCCGGCCCAGATGCCCAATCTACCGGAAGAACGTCAACCCTGGCGGGTTCATCAAAACCGGATGTATGGGGTTCTCCGGGGCCTGTTGGAGGACGGAATGTCCCTGGGGGAATTCCCCCGGATGGAGTCCCGGCTGTTGCTCCGGGCCATGGGCGGCCTTTTCCACGGACTCTTTTTCCTGGGAACTCCGGGGAAGGAAATTTCAGAGGAAGGCATTGATAATTTCTTAACCAATTTATTTTCCGGTTCCGGTCTCACAATGGATTCGGAATCGCGCTACTAAAATTCACCGCTAAACAAAAGGGAGAAACAATGATGAAAATGTTATCCAGTATTCTGATTGCCGCCGTCCTGATGACTTTCAGTTGGGGACAAACCGTTATTTTCAGTGAAGATTTTGAATCGGGAACACCCAGTTCCGAATGGGAACTTTTTTATGCCAATGAGGATCTCCTTCAGGCCATCCCCATGTCTTCTGCCCCGGCGGTGTTAGCCGGTGGTGGTGACTACGTGGGCTACCTGCAGGATAGCGATGCTTCCTATACCGGTATCGCCGCGGCAGTAGCCGGAGATTTGACGTTACAAAACTACACCATCGAAGCGGATGTATATTGTTATGTCAACGATACCGGCGGTTCCGCCTATACGGGAGTGGTCGTCTATGCTGATTCTTCCAAACAAGGATCTTCCTCCCATGGATTCCTCTATAAAATGGTGGCGGACTTCGATAGCGATAACCGCTTCCGGTTGTATAACAATCAATTCAATATGAACACATTTTCGTACACCTTTAGCGAAAATATCGATGCCACCGGATTATATACCGAAAACGCCTGGCATCACATGAAACTGGTAGTCAATACTCCGGATACCTCCACCACCACGTTTACCTGTTATTTCGATGGAAATCTGGTGGGGTCCGAATCCTATACCGATACGGGCATCGATCAGGCTGACGGTGGAAAATTCGGCATCTTTTCCATGCAAATGGACGCCGATGGTATTGCCGGATATTTTGACAACATCGTCGTTACCTCCAACGAATCATCTTCCAATACGTTGTTTGCCGATGATTTTGAGAGTGGAACCCCCAGCACGGACTGGGAATTATTCTATGCCAACGAAGATGTTTTACAGGCCATTCCCATGTCGTCGGCGCCGTCCGTATTGGCTGACGGCGGTGATTATGTGGGCTATCTCCAGGATGTGGATGCCTCCTACACAGGAATCGCCGTGGCGGTGGCGGGAGAACAAACCGCACAGAATTACACGATCGAAGCGGATGTGTACTGCTATGTCAACGATACCGGCGGTTCTGCCTATACCGGTGTAGTGGCGTACGCCGATTCCTCAATGCAAGGGTCTTCTTCGCATGGATTCCTTTATAAACTGGTGGCGGACTTCGATGCTGATAACCGCTTCCGGCTGTATAACAATCAATTTAACATGAACACATTTTCGTACACCTTCAGCGAAAATATCGATGCCACTGGGTTGTACACCGGGAACGACTGGCATCACATGAAGCTGGTAGTGAATACCCCGGATACGTCCACGACCACATTTACCTGCTATTTTGACGGAAACCTGATCGGAGCCGATTCCTATACCGATACGGGAATCGATCAAACCGATGGCGGCAAATTCGGTATCTTTTCCATGCAAATGGACGCCGACGGTATTGCCGGATATTTTGACAATATTCTGGTGACGGAAAACGAGGCCTTAACTGTCGATCCGGTGTCCTCCCCGGTTTTACCGATGGAGATCAGTCTTGAACAGAATTATCCCAATCCTTTCAATCCCACGACCTCGATTGCTTTCGAACTGGGATCCGATAAGGTAGTGACACTGGAGGTAATCAATCTTCGTGGTGAAACGGTCAAGACGCTGGTGCAGGGGTTACTTCCGGCAAATCGGTACCGGGTCGAGTGGGATGGCCGCGATGAAGCCGGCCGGTCCATGCCTTCCGGGGTTTACCTGTACACGCTGAATGATGGTCAGCAGATTATCAGTAAAAAGATGCTTCTGGTTAAATAACGCCCCTCTTTGACAGGGGACGTTAACG
>JAADFQ010000096.1 GCA_013152835.1 FCB group bacterium | reverse complement strand
GGCCAGTCGTGATTCAGCATGGCTTCCATGGAGGCCCGGGTAAAGCCTTTGATATCCCGGTGAAATCGTTCGCAGAATGTCTTGAGAAAATAATCCGCCAGCAGGGGAATATCTTCTTTTCGTTCCTTCAGCGGCGGTATGCGGATCGTGACCACATTCAATCGGTAAAACAAATCTTCCCGGAACCGGCCGCTTTTCACCATGTCCATAATATCTTTGTTCGTGGCGGAGATAAAGCGCACGTTGGCGGTGCGAATCTGAGTATCGCCTACGCGCCGGAATTCACCTTCCTGGATAAACCGGAGTAATTTGGTTTGAATATCCAGGGATACATCGGCGATTTCATCCAGGAAAAACGTACCACCGTCAGCCACTTCGATCAGGCCTTTTTTATCCTTCACGGCTCCCGTGAAAGCCCCTTTTTTATAGCCAAATAATTCGCTTTCCAAAAGGCTGTCGGTGAGGGCGCCGCAGAACTGGGCCACAAAAGGCTTCTCCGCCCGATTTCCTTTGTAATGGATAGCACGGGCAATCAATTCCTTCCCCGTGCCGCTGGCACCCAGAATCATGACCGGCACGTCCGTATTCATCACCTTTTCCGTGATGTCAAAGACGGCCCGAATTCCGGGACTCTGCCCGATAATATCGGAAAAGCGGTAATCCGGAGACGACTGGGAACGAAGAGAATTAAGTTCCAGCGACAATTGACTCACGAAATCCAGGTTGGCCAGGGCCAGACCGGTTTGCGTGGCGAATACTTTCATGAATTCCAGGGTTTCCATGTTGAATCGTGAGCGCCGGTTTTGGCTGTCCAGGTAGATATACCCCACGGCGGACTGTCCGTGAAAGATGGGGACGCAAATAATGGACGTCAGTTTGTTGATCACCACACTTTCGCGACCCTTGAAACGTTCATCGGTTTCGGCATTGATCGTGATGACCGGTTCGCCCGTTTGCATCACCTGATCCACGACGCCCCGGGAATAACGATCCTCTTCCAGAAAATGCTCCGGATCAATATTCCGGGAAATAGCCGGAATCACCTTTCCCGCTTCCCGCAGACTGGATACCAGAACAAACCCCCGTTCCGCGCCGGCCACGTCCATGGCGATCTCCAGAATTTTATCCAGCAACTGCCGGGTATCTTTTTCCCGCACCATGGCTTCACTCACCTGCAGCAGAGCCGCAAAAAATTCCTGTTGGCGATCTGTGGTCATTGGACGATGAAGGTTGCTTCTTTAGAGGAACTGGAATTGCCGAAACGATCCGTGACCGTCAGGGTCCAGTAATACAATGCCGGCGCCAGGGAGTCGGACACCTGCCATTCCAGAGTGGCGATGCTCAGCGACTCACTTCCCTGGACAAACTGGGGAATCCCGGAATCGTCCAAACGAAAAATGGCCACGGAATAGGTAATACTGTAACCCACATCAAAACTGGACCAGCGAAACCACGGTTGAGCATCCACCACATCCTGATTGCCGGGGGATAGGGTGGCGGGTGTGGCGGTAATAATACGGGCGATCTGTGTTCGGACGGTATCGCTGATGGTTTGGGCCCGATCCACGGCGGAAAACAGGATATTTCGCCCGGGAAGTTCGGAGAAGGATGCGGGAAGAAAATCACTGTCAAAAATGGTGATCGAATATTTCCCATCGGCATTTTCCCGGGAGAGTCCGATCCCGAAGGGTAATTCGGGAATGGTCAGGTCCACGGAATCCACATCGCTTACGCCATCCCGGTCATTCACCCAAACATCGACGGAAAGTAAATATTCATGTTCAATCGGCCACCAGTGGGCAATGTGGCGCGTCGTGAGACGGAGGGAATCAATCGTCGGTTTCCCGTTCAGGCGAAACAACGCATCGGATATTTTCCGGCTGGCCACAGTCATTGTATCCGTAAGCTGCGCATATCCCGGTTTGCTCAGTAACAACGTGCGTATCCCCGGTGAAAGGTCCCGAAACCGGAACGCCCCCTGCGCATCGGTGTACCCGGTAAGCGCATCGGGAAGCAATTCCACGCGCACCGAATCCATCGGTTCGTACGGTGCATATCGCCGGGTGACCAGGCCGGAAATTTCTCCGGCATAACGATACAGGGAATTTTCCGGATCAAAGGGATTGTCCCGGGGAGCATCCTGAGTACAACCGGCCAGGAGTACCAGGGACAGGAAAAGGATGCAACGTTTACCGGTGGAAGAATGGGTGCTCATGATCCGGATAAGGGGAAAATAACGATTACGGTAATATCGTCGGTGCTACCGGCGGTTTTAGCCTCGGCAATGAGGTGTGTGCAAAGGTTCTCCGGTGAACGCATCTCAGCGTGAACCAGCGTATGCAGGCGGTTCGGTTCCAGGGATTTGCAGAGTCCGTCAGTACACAGCAGGAGACCTGAACACGGGCGTGGATCAAAGCGACTCGTTTCGGGATAAAAAGATGATGAACCCAAATAATTAGTCAGGATATGTTTTTCCCGTGAGGCGGCTGAATCCGCAGGGAGGCCCATCCGTTGGCGTTCCGTCTTTAGCGTTTGATCGGTAGTGAGCGGGCGGATCCCGGTTTCCTCCAGGCAATAGAGTCGACTGTCACCGGCGTGCAGCAGCCACCATTGTGATGAGTGTTCAACAATAACACCGGTAAACGTCGTGCCCAGGCCGCGGTATTCACTATGCTCCTGTCCGTAATTCAGAATCGCATCGTTTATCCGGACCAGCAAAGAATTAAGGATTTCCGGCGACCAGGGTTTGGAGACGGACTTTAAAGACTTAACTTCCCGGATAAATGTTTTAATGGCCAGATCGCTGGCAACATGACCACCACCGATCCCACCGATACCATCGGCCACGGCATAGGCCCCAAGATCATCATCGCAATAACCACGATCTTCGATCCGGGAATGGTGGCTTCCCCTGGCCGTAGCGAGGTAGCTTTGGTAAGTACGGTGTGTCATTCAGTCTATCTGGATAGTCGTTATCGGTAAAATCATTTTTTGGGTAACCAACCTGAAAGCAGGTTGTTTGATCCGGTAAAATTAACGGCAAACCGGGTTCATTTACACGTACCTTCACACGATCGTATCAGGATTGGTTAAATCGGGGAAAATCTTCCATTCCCTTTGTTTGGAATTTTGAAATAGGTTCTGCTCCGTTTTTCATTGAATTAAACAAATATTAACCGTTACAATTCATTAAACCTGATCATGCGAATATTTCGTCACAGACTATTTTTATTTACCCTGACCGTCGGCCTGTTTTTACCGGGCATATTTTCCTGTGCCCCGCCCGTTCTCACGCTGGAAGAACTGGCGGTACAACAACCGGAATTTGTGGTGCAGCACAGCGATTCGCTGGCTCAGGCCTACCGGGATCAGCCGGATGTTTCGGCTCTTTTGGCCCGAGCCTACGTTGCCGTGGCGGATTCATTGACCCGGAAAAATCCCCGCTCCGACCAGGCACTGTCCCTTTACAATCAGGCTCATGCCCTGGATCCGAAAAACGCCGATGCATCCTACGGGGCGTGGATGGTCAAGGGTCACCGGTATTATAAACAAGGCGGCCGGAATGATCTGTGGGAGGGAATTCAGGCCTTTGCCACGGCGGCCCGTTACCGTCCGGATTCGGGCGTTCCCCTGGTGTGGATGGCGCGATCCTATGCGAAAAAAGATGATGATGATTTTGAATTGATTATTGAGACCTACAATAAAGCCTTAAATTCCGGTTTGCCGGATGAGCTTCGCCGGGAAGCGGAAGCGGAACTGGAAGCGATTCAGAAACGAAAGAAAGTTTTGGATGATTTTTGGAAATAACTAAACCGGGGATAACATGTCAGTACTAGAACAACTTAAATCAGAATTAAAGCAAATTGCCTATCTTAGAGCCACAGCGTCACTTTTACATTGGGATCAGGAAACCCACATGCCCACCGACGGCGGAACGGCTCGGGCGGATATGATTGCCCTGGTGGAATCGCTGATGCATGAACGATTTGTAGGCGATGGCGTCAGGGGCCCCCTGGGTGAACTGGTGAACCTGGATACCGGTGATCCCGATACGGGTTTGGATGATGAAACCGCAACCTTGGTCCATGAAGTCTGGCGGGATTATCATCGCGCCGCCGCGCTTCCCGGCGATTTTGTGATGGAGTATTCCCGCGTCACCGCCCGGGCGCAACAGGTGTGGGCTCAGGCGCGGAAGGACAATGACTTTAATGCTTTTGCGCCCCTGTTGGAAACCATCGTGAATTTGAAGCACAAGGAAGTGGAATACCTGGGAAAAAAGGATACCGCCTATGATACCCTTTTGGATGAGTATGAGCCGGGCATGACCTCGGCCGAGGTGACCCGTCTTTTCGATGCGGTGAAAGCACGCCTGGTCCCCCTGATTCAGAAAATCACCGATTCCAAGGTGGATACTCACCAGGAATTGCTGAAACGGTTTTATCCCGAGGATAAACAATGGCAGTTTGGCCTGAGCATTTTGAAAGACATGGGCTATGACCTGAATCGTGGCCGGCAGGACAAGTCCGCTCACCCCTTTACGATTGACATGCATCCCACCGATGTACGCATCACCACCCGTATCGATGAACACGATTTCCTCTCCGGATTTTCCAGCACGGTCCATGAAGGCGGACACGGATTATATGAACAGGGACTGGACCCGGCCTGGTTCGGAACGCCGTTTGCCCAGGCGATTTCCTATGGCATCCATGAAAGCCAATCCCGACTCTGGGAAAACCTGGTGGGCCTGAGCAAGCCGTTCTGGCGGCATTATTATCCCAAACTGCAGGCGATCTTCCCGGAGAATCTGAAATCCGTGGACCTGGAGTCGTTTTATCGCGCCATCAACACTGTGAAACCTACGTTGATACGTGTGGATGCGGATGAGGCTACCTACACTACAATTTGCACATCATGCTACGGTTTGAAATCGAGAAAATGGTTATCAACGACCACTTGCCCGTAAAAGAATTGCCGGAACTGTGGAACGCGAAGATGGAAGAATACCTGGGGATTCGTCCCGATTCCGATGCCAACGGCGTGCTTCAGGATGTGCATTGGTCCTTCGGCGGGTTCGGATATTTTCCCACCTACGCCCTGGGCAACCTGTATAATGTGCCGATTCTGAACCAGGTCCGGAAAGAGATCGGCGATTTGGATGAAAAAATCGCCTCCGGAAATCTTCTGGAATTGAGAGGATGGCTCAAGACCCGCATTCACCAGCTGGGCCGCCGTAAAACCGCACCGCAACTCATTCAGGACCTCACCGGAGCGCCCCTGTCGGCGGAACCGTTCATGGATTACCTGGAGGCCAAGTTCAGTGAAATCTATAATTTGTAGCGCTTAGCCAGCGGAGGGCTGACTCCCGGGCCGGGAAGAACCTGTCCGACGAAGTATAAATCGGCAAGAACAAGATCGACCCCTCTCTCAAGGAAAACCGATGGGAGTTGGGTTCGGTGGATATATTTTACAGAAAATGTTGGACGTGATCTCTTCATTCCGGCTATTAAATACATTGTGAAAGGAAGTAATATCAATCTCTTGTTGAGCCGCATGAAAAAATATGTTGAAGCGCCTGACAGGAAGAACTTTTACCATATCCGTTTTTGTCGTAAATCATCACGTTCTTGCCGGAATTACCCGGTTCTAGGGTATACTTGGAATAAAGCGCTTTACACTTCGATATCTCAATCTTTTTTATCTTCATCATTTTTCAGCTTTTCAGGATTGCGGATAAACTTTTTAGCTTCGGATTTTACTCTTCTTTCCAGTTTTTTTATATCTTCCGCCGGGGGAAGTTCTTCGGGTTGGATTCCGCGCTCAAGCAATAGTTTCCGAACTGCTTTATTATTGCGGATATGTTCCCAG
>JAADFQ010000095.1 GCA_013152835.1 FCB group bacterium | reverse complement strand
GGAATAACCGTGCTCACCGGTTATGGTCCATTGAAACCGAAATTCATGCCCCGGAGGCGTCGTGGGCAGCACGCGGATACTGAATACCGCCGCACCGGTACTGTCCACCGGAATGGAAGTTAATCCCGTTTCAGGCGTAATAATAGCCACATAGGGATCAAGGCTGGTCAATTGAGCATTACCATCCGGGCTGAAACAGGAACCGGTGTTCGAAAAATTCAGGTCTATATCAGCGATTTCGTTAATGTCCAAACGACCATTATTCCCATCCTCAACAGCGATCGATTCGGACGTCAGATTGGGTGCATGTGCAAGCAATCGGAGCGGACTGGTCCAGGTATTGCCGCTACTGTCACTGAGTATGGCTTCCAGCTGAATCTGCCGCCCGTCGGGGCATCCGCCGCTCAAACTCACGGTGAATGAATCGACAACGGTTGTGCTATCCGGCGTCAGATGATCCAGTGCGAAAGACCGCGGCTCCACGGTAGCAAACCAGTCCGTGGAGGTCAGGGTAATGGAGATGCCCTGGGCCGCCAGCAGCCCCACGTTCTGAACCGTGAAACTCAACAGAATAGATTCGCCGAAATCGAATTGGTTGTTGGGATTCCACGAGGAGGAATCGATGATTACCGGATTAGTCGCAAGAAGATAAGGAGTTTCGGGAGCAATGACCTGTAAGGTATCAATCACGGGAATACGATTTTGAGCGGTAATCACCAGTTCAACCTGCCCCGGCGTCAGATTCAGGTCAGACAGGGGCAAGGTCAGAACGCCGCCACCGCTGATCCGCCCGGTGAGGACATGGGTTCCTTCGATGTTCAGGGAGACCAGTGACCAGGGGTCGCCTTCAATGGTCATTTCCGGCGATCCGGCCAGGAGAACGTTCGGATACGTGGCCGGGTGGGGGGACGGCTGGCCCAGGTTGGTAGAAAGTGTAGGATCGCCAAGTAGGGTGTAAATCTCCCAGTAGTAATTTTCATTCGCCGATCCGCTTTCGGCCACCGCCAGATTTCCCCGGACGGTAATGGCACCGTTTACCGTGCACCAGGTGGCATATTCTTCGCCGTGATCGTGAAACATACCATCGTAAATGCCCAGGCCGGTTACGGAATAATCAGGACCGTCACCGACGATTGGGCCGTAGCCTACCGCCCAGTAATAATCCTCATCCCAGTAAGTGTTGTTTGAACCGCCAATGTATCCAATCGCACCGCCGTCCGGTTGCCGCAGGAACGCTTCACCGATGCATTCACCGAAGTCGTACTTGGCAGTCAGACAGGCGTTGGCGACGGCCAGAAAATATTTTTGCGAATTGGCCAGAGAATGAACATTACTGATCGTGACGGTAGGATCAGCCCACGAAGTTTCACTTCCGTGAGCCGTGTAATTAATATATCCGATACCCGAATTCATGTCGGAAAGGATGCTACTCTCAGCGGACCCCGATGAAGGATATAAATAGGTATGGGACAGGATATCATGGGCCGGGTTGAAATATGTGTTGACGCCGTAATTAATTTGTCCGTTGGCATGTGAACTGCCATAATCGGAATCCACGCCGCCGATCATGGTTACTTCCAACTGGTAGGAGGGGTCCGCCAGTGCTTGCTGTTCGTAGAGGACGGTTTTATCCACGATATCCTGAATTTGTTGCAGAGAATTACCGGATAAGCGTCCCACATACATATCCGGTAGAAAATCACCGGTGGCTTCGGCATAATACAGATCGGAACGATGGGCTCCCGTGGTGCCGTTAAATCCCGGAACATCGCCATTGTCGCCCACAATCATCACAAAGGAAGGCGCCGGGTCCGTGGAATTTCCGGAAGCATACAACGAAGATATCCAGGTACGGATTTCGGCAGCTGTTGTCCCCAATCCGTCCTGTCCCGGAACGCCGATCACCACCGTATATCCCTGTCGTTCCTTCCAGTCAACCCATGAATCCAGGGCCGAAAGGAAATCGGACGGACAAATGACGACAATTTTGGGAGGATCAGAAATCAAATTCTCCCGATTTGAATTGGCATTGGTCAGGTTGACAGCAAAGGACGACGGAAGCTGGAATAGAGGGGAAGACAGATTACGAGCCAATGTTTCCGTGGCTCCCCAATCGGCATCCTGATAATCAATGGTTACTGAGATTTCTTCGGCAATTTCCAATTCACCGGTGACGGGATTCCACCGCACCGGATTAATGCGTAAACGGTAAAGCGCCTGATTGCGGAAATGGCCTAACGGTTCCAGGATCGCCAGCGAGTCGCCCCAGAATTCGGAACGGGAATAGAGTGTGGAATCCAGAACAACGGGAACAGTAGCCGGATCGATATTTTTGGGGATTGATGGTTGAAAGGGCGTAAGCGGCTCATCATATCCCAGGGATTTCAAATCCAACCGCTTCCAACGAACCGCGGTCATGCGGACGGTGGCTTGTTCCATTTCAGGGAGTACGAGCAGGCGGTGAAAGGCGGGTAATTGAGGTGCGCCCACCGTTTGTGTGTGATAGCCTCCTGGAAGGGTGAGTTGTGTGTATGTCATGCCGCCCAGGGTGCGATTGGAAATACGAAGCTGTCCGGTGACCAGGGTCAGTTGAGACTCGTTATTGCCTTGTTCGATAATTCGGAGTTGGGTCGCTGCGGGGGCGGCCGGAGTTAATATGGATTCGGCGTATAGTACGCCGAATAAAAGTGTGCAGGATAGAAGGGTAGTATTTCTGAATGATTTCATCGATAGTCCTGAATTAGTGAACGTACCCAATGGCTTCGATGGGATTAACCAGGGTGGTAGTTATATTTTTCAAATGGCCGCCGATTCGTTTTAAATATCGGGCGTAAAGCGCAACAGCAGCGGTTTTGGATTCGGAACCGAAAGAAAGATTACCGGCAATGATGGAATTCACAATTTGATCGGATTTCTCAGAAATCAGTTCTTTATAGGAAAGGAATAATGTACGGGCAACATCGGAATCCTGGGTATGAATGGCTTCCAGTGTTTTGTCGAAGCGCGTTTCCACTTCGACCTCAATATCGTGTAAATCCTGAGACGTATGTTCCACATCAAAGGAACCGACATAATTCATGGCCAGATCCACAATGTTTTTGGAATAGTCGCCGATGCGTTCAATATCCACGACCATATTCATTAGCACCAGTCCGCTGGAAAGATTGCCCAGATCCTGTTCCACTGAAAAATGGGTCACGACTTTCCGGCGCACATTTTTCTGGAAGGCATTGATTTCGAAATCCCGTTCCTTCAGCGCCCGGAGTGTGGACAAATTATCATGTTCATGAAATTTACGGATCGCCTGAATGGACATTTCCCGGGAAAGGGTGAGCATTTGATAGGATTCTTCCCAGGCCTGGGAGAGCAGGTTATCTGATTTCCAGAGATTGATGATTTCTTTAATGATTGACATGGTTCACCTCACGATAAGGATGAGTGAAATAGGAATGATGAAAAAGATGACGGTGATATATAAAAACGGTAATATCCGGTTTTCGACTGATTTATCAGCAAACCATTCCGCCAGACGAATGGGAATATGCCGGATTTTCCGGATTGGCCAAATCAAACCGATCCCATAAACATTAAACAGCAGATGGGAAAATGCAACTGCCAGGGGAGCATGCGTTCCGCTGACCAGGCTGGCCAACAGCGCCGTTACCGTTGTACCAATATTGGCTCCCAATGTATAGGGAAAAATCTGGGTGAGATTTAATATCCCGGCCCCCGCCAGGGGAACAATAAGCGAGGTAGTGATGGAACTGCTTTGGACCAGTACTGTAATAATAACACCAAAAGCCATAGCACGAATCCAGGTTTTAAAAATTGTACGATCAAAAAATGCTTCCAATCGGACCATCACCAGGGAGCGAATTAACGTCGTGAGCATTCGAAGGGAAAAGAACAGGAAAACCAGTGCCAGAACCAGTAAAAACCACCCGGGCTGGATAATGGATTGATGGGATAATACATTTTCGATCCAGTGAACCACCGGTTCGGTAATGGCTTTCAAGGGACTGTGAAAAGTGAAACTTTTTGTACCGATGAAAAAATCGGTAACCCAGTTTGCAGATCGGCTGATCAGCCCGGTGGATAATTCCAGGGGAAATAGAATCAGCACGGAAATAATATTAAAAAAATCATGGACAATTGAGGCGGAAAAAGCTCGTCGGAATTCGGTTTTATTCACGATATGTCCCATGGAAACCAGGGTATTGGTAATACTGGTTCCGATATTGGCGCCCATGATATAGGGAACCGCCGCTGCCACCGCCAGCATGGGGTCATCTCCAAAAGTTCCTCCCGCGACCATACCAACGACGATGGACGTTGTTGTCGAGGAACTCTGAATCAATGACGTGGATAAAATACCGATGAACAGACCGATGAAGGGTCCCGCCGAACTTTGAATAAGATTGACCGCGAAATCTTTTCCAAGACCTTTAAATGCAGCGCCGATCATGCCGATACTGATTAGAAATAAATACAGGATCGCGACAACGGAAATGCTCTTGAAAAGGGTCATCCAGGGAAATGGGGTTTGTGGCTTCATCAACGTCCTGATTTTGGTGCGGGAAACTACCGGTTTTTTGGCCAGTAAAAAAGGACTTCAAGGTATGATTATAGTGAGAAAAGGTGCCGTCTTTGTGGCATGGCGCGCAACGGGTGACGGGAAAAAGTGGAGTCGATAATTCTTCATCTATTTCGAATTTTGACTTTATTGCCACACCTGCCCGCCCTCTCTCGTCGCCAATCGGCCCCACTCCACGAGTGACTGGCAAGGGAGCAGGCGGGGAGCTCACAGAGAACACAGAGGGATTCAGGTTTATTTTTAGATTATGCCCTTCTTCTCTTCAAATCAACAACCGCAAATCTGTGTTGGATATTCATAAATCGGTTTGGGAAAGATTGTTGATTGAAGATTAATGAATGAATACTGATTGCTGATTTGCGACCCAAGATTGCGAAGTCATGCAAGCGATCAACAATAATGGATAATTATCAATTCAAAATCTTTATAGACCTTCGACTCATCTGCCACAGAGCTCACAGAGAACACAGAGGGATTCAGGTTAATCTTTGGATCCTGCTCGTTCTTCTCTTCAAATCAACAATCGCAAATCTGTGTTGGATATTCATACAATACTTCATTGATGATTGGAGATTGATGAATAACCATCGTTGATCTGGTCTTTCCTTCACCAATTATCATTCCTTGTTCGATATTCTTCAATCGGGTAAGCCACAAAACAGCACCATCACTGCAAACTTCTGTGTTTTCTGCGCATCACTTCCGCGGTCAAGTCGGACATTGATTAACCGCTCTATTCCGGTATGTCAATTCCGCAGCGGTTTCCCGGTCTTGAGCATGTGGCGAATCCGATCGTGCGTGCGTGGTTCCCCGGCCAGACTCACAAAGGCTTCGCGTTCAATATCCAGAATATATTGCTCTTCCAGGGATTTGGTGAGCCCACCCTTGTCACCGCCGGTTAAGACATAGGCCAGTTTTTCACCGATCTTCATGTCATAATCGGAGATTTTACCCTGGGCTTTGAATCCTTTCAGAGCCATCGTCATGGCCGTCCGGCCCCCGGCTCCCGGTAATTTTAAATCTTTCCGATATTCCGGTGGCTGGTAGTCTTGCGCCAACTCCAGAGCTTTTTGTTTGGCAATAAAAATCCGCTGGTCATCATTGAGTACAATCGTATCCGTTTTCAACAAATATCCCATGAATTTCGCTTCTTCAGCACTGGTGGCTACCTTGGCGAATCCAATTGTTTCAAACGCTTTCTGGACGATGGGGAACGCATTCAATCGTCCCCGGCTGCCGGCATTTTCCATTAAATTCAGCAGAAGCCGCAAGTTACCTCCGGCTCCAGGGATGAGTCCCACGCCCACTTCCACCGCTCCAATGTACAATTCCGCCGAGGCCACGCGATGGGCTGCCGGTGCTGAAAATTCGAAGCCACCACCCAAGGTAAGATTGAACGGCGCCACGACCACCGGTGCGGGCAGAAAACGAATCCGCTGGGTTAAATCCTGAAAAAGTTTTACGGTATCTTCCAAACTTTTGTAATCCCCTTTTTCACAGAAACTGAGAATACCGGCCAAATTGGCACCGGCGCAGAAATTGGGTCCCTGATGCCCGATGACAAGCGCTTTGTATTTCCCGCTTTCCACCCAGTCCAGAGCCGTGGAAATCATATCAATCATGGAGCCGTCGATGGGATTCAGCGTGGGCTGAAGAATGGAATGATATTCAACATTCAATACCCCGTCTCCCAGATCAATAAGGCTGGCGCTCCAGTCGCGTTGGACACAATTGCCTTTGGATTTTTCCAGGTCCAGATAGATCGTTTTTGCCTCCAAAGGAATATCAACCAACTTTGTTTTTGCCGGGTTATAACAGGAGCGGTGTCCATTTTCTAGTACGTAGAACGACTTTTGTCCGGCCTTGAGCATGGATATAACCCATTCAGGAACCTTTTTCCCTTCAGCCTGCATCCGATCTACGGCCCGCTCCACGCCGATTGCATCCCAGGTTTCAAAGGGACCCAACTCCCATCCGAAACCCCAACGCATAGCCCGGTCCACATTGTATAATGTATCACTGATTTCCGGAACCCGGTTGGCACTGTAAATCAGGGTTCTGGATAAAATTTCCCAGAAAAATTGCCCGGCTTTATCATCACTGTAGGCCAGGGCAGCAATCTTATCGGCTGTATTACTGCGGTCTTTGGCGATTCGATACCCATCAAACCGGACTCGTTTTTGCGGACCGTATTCACCGGTTTCCAAATTGATGGAAAGGATCTCACGACCCTCTTTTTTATAGAATCCCGCTCTTGTCTTTTGACCCAGGCGACCGGATTCCAATAATTTATCCAGGATCGGAGGACTTTTAAACATGTCCCGGTCCGGATCGTTTTCACCCCGCTCATAAGACGTGTGGGCCACATGAGCCAATGTATCCAGTCCCACGACATCGGCAGTGCGAAACGTGGCACTCTTGGGGCGTCCCACCAGAGTTCCGGTCAATTTATCCACTTCTTCCACGGTCAGACCCATTTGGATCGCAGTCCGAATGGTTGTCATTAATCCATAGACACCTATGCGGTTACCGATAAAATTGGGCGTATCCTTGGCATGAACAATTCCCTTCCCAAGAACCGAACGACCGAATTCCACCATCGTGTCATAGACATCCTGCCGCGTGTGATCGCCCTTCACCAGCTCCAGAAGGCGCATATATCGGGGCGGATTGAAAAAATGGGTGATGAGAAATCGTTCGGCCACATCATCCGGCAGATCGGCAATCAGGTCGGCCAACGGAATTCCGGATGTGTTGCTGGAAATAATTGCCGTTGGTTTTAGATGGGGAAGAATCGTTTTATACACCGCCAGCTTAATGTCGAGACGTTCCGCTACGGCTTCCAGAATCCAATCCGCCTCGTTGATCTTTTCCGCGTGTTCATCATAATTACAGGGCGTTATTAGTTCAGCATTTTTCGGTTTATACAGCGGGGCCGGTTTCAGCGTAGTGACGGTCTTTACTCCATTTTCCGCCAATTCCTGGGTAATATCAAACAACAGAGACGGAATTCCGGCATTGGCCAGATGGCCCGCTAACTGAGCGCCCATCACACCGGCGCCTAACACAGCTACTCGTTCAATTTTTTCAGACATATTTACCTCGATTTAAGGTGATTAATAATGTGAACCTCAGGTGATCGCCATGACATAACGATACATCAGCCAAAAATGAGCTCCTGTACCCAACATGGTAAGAACGTGAAAAATTTCGTGAGCTTCCACCCATTTCGGCCATGGATTTGGTTTATTCAGCGCATAGATGACTGCTCCCACCGTGTAAAACAGGCCTCCCATACCCAACCAAAACAATCCGCCCACCGGCATGGTGGCAGTCAGTGGTTTGATCCCGATTACGGCCAGCCAGCCCATGGCGAGATAAATTAGGGTGGATAACCAGGTCGGCGCTTTCATCCAAAAGGCTTTCATCAGAATACCCGTAAGTGCGATGGTCCAGACCACCCCGAACAGACTCCAACCCCAACCACCCCGTAGAGGGATCAGACAGACCGGGGTGTAGGAGGCAGCAATCAGAACGAAGATCATCATGTGATCCAAACGCTGGAGAATGTTTTCTGCCTTCAGACTGACCGGGAGCCAATGGTATAAGGTGCTGGCCGTGTACAAAAGAACCATTCCCAATCCGAAAATTGCAAAGGAAACGATATGCCAGACCGTAGCCACGTGGGCCGCTTTCCAGAGTAAAAACACGGTGGCGATTATTGACAACAATACCGCAACGAAATGCGTGGCTCCGGAGATCGGATCTTTTAAGCGCTTAAGAAACATTATCGCTATTGCGGACGTCGAATAATGGTTGCGATTCCCTGTCCGGTGCCGATGCACATGGTGGCCAGACCCAGATGCGTATCCTGTTGTTCCATGACATTTAACAAGGTGACAAGGATTCTGGCTCCGGAGCATCCCAGGGGATGACCCAGGGCAATTGCACCACCGTTCAGATTAATTTTGGCTTCGTCCCATCCACCGGTACGAATGACATACAAACTTTGAGCAGCAAAGGCCTCATTAAGTTCGATGGTCTCGATATCATCCATGGATAGGTCTACTTTTTTTAACGCTTTTTCAGTGGCCGGCAATGGGCCTTTCCCCATGAGCGTCCATTCTACCCCGGCGACGGCCCTGGAAACAATCTCTGCCCGTGGTGTAAAGCCATTGGCTTCCGCAAATCCCTCACTCATGATCAATATGGCGGCCGCGCCGATGCTGATGGGACTGCTGGTGGCAGCCGTAACCGATCCACCCTCAATAAATGCCGGTTTTAAGCTAGCGATTTTTTCCGCATCCGGAGTTCGGGGACCTTCGTCCTGATCAATGGTGACCTCACCATATTTGTCGATGGGAATCAATTCATTCTTAAACCGTCCGTTGGCAATTGCATCCAGGGCTTTTTCGTGGGAGCGGATGGCAAAGGCATCCTGATCTTCCCGGGATATTTGACCTTCATT
>JAADFQ010000094.1 GCA_013152835.1 FCB group bacterium | reverse complement strand
TACCTGTACACGCTGAATGATGGTCAGCAGATTATCAGTAAAAAGATGCTTCTGGTTAAATAACGCCCCTCTTTGACAGGGGACGTTAACGTCCCCTGTCTTTCTTCATGCGTTCCGGTTTTTTCCTTACTCTCCTTTTTTTCACTGCATCCGGTTTTGTCTTCGCTTTTGGCGGCGGCAAATTGGCCGGTACAATCACATCCGTTCAGGGGGAACCCCTGGCGGGCGCGAATGTGCTGGTGGAAGGAACCAGTCAGGGAGCCGTTGCCAACGTTGATGGTGACTTCTTTATCCTGAACATTTCGCCGGGAACCGTGACCGTTCGGGCGATGATGATCGGGTATCAGACGGCGGTGATACAAAATGTAGCGATCACCAGCGACCATACTACCCGCCTGGATATTCGTCTGGAGCAAAAGGTTCTGGATTATGATCATGAAGTCGTGGTTCAGGCCGAGCGTCCCCTGATCCAGAAGGATGCCACCTCCACCCAGAAAACATTGAGCCGGGACGAACTGATCGACCTTCCGGTGGAGGAATTCAAAGACATTCTGGTTACTCAGGTCGGTTTTACCGAAGATGCGTCCGGCGGAATTCATGTGCGGGGCGGCCGTACCAAGGAAATCCTTTACCTGGTGGACGGCGTGGAAGTCCGTGATCCCCTGGCCGGTGATTTCCAGTCTTCCCTGAATCAGAATGCCATTCAGGAACTGACCGTCCTGAGCGGTACCTTCAACGCGGAATATGGACAGGCCATGTCCAGTGTCATTAACATCGTTACCCGCGACGGCAGTGATACGCCCCACGGCAGGGTCGAAGTGGTGAGCGATCAGCTCAACGCGTTTCGCTATCATTCATCGGGAGCTTTTCCTTCGGTGCGCGATTCGGTATATGCCTGGCGGAATTTAAAGCCGGACCTGATTTCCTACGCCGCCGATCACCGCAAACAAATGCGTCCCCAACCGTTCCTGCCGATCCTGGACCTGCCGATCTCCGGTTCGGTAAACCTGACCTCCGGAGGGAAATTACCGCTGAGCCGGATCTACTATTATCTGGCTGGCTTCTACCGCTCAACGGATTCTCCGCTTCCTTCCGGTGCCAATATTGGTCAGGATTTGCAAGTGAAATTGACCCGGAAACTGGGACCTTCGATAAAATTATCGGCTTTCTGGCACCAGGCGGACCGAATAACCCAACCCTATTCCCATCCCTGGAAATATCATCCGGATCATCAGGCCCATACCTATCGATCTTCCAATCGAATGGCCCTGACGCTGACCCATACCCTGGCTCCGGCGTTGTACTATACCGCCTCCTATTCCGTGCAAAAGATCCATACCTATACGGGCGTACAGACCAAATCGCCGGAAGAGTATGTCCGTCCGAATACGGACGCATCCTATTATTTCTACGGGGCCCAGGAAGGGGAATTCGAAGGCGATGAAGGGATTTATTCCAATGACTATACGCGAACAGCCGCCGGGCGCATTGACGCGACCTGGCAGGCGAATACGCGACATTTATTCAAGGCCGGCGTGGGCTATTCCAACCATCAACTGGACATTTATACGGAAGAAGAACCCTGGAGCGGTGGCGCCAACTTCAAGGACGATTCCACGTTTGCGCCCCGGGAAGTCTTTGCCTACCTCCAGGATAAACTGGAATTTGATTATTTAATCCTGAATATCGGTTTGCGGTATGATCGGGTGGATCCCAATGCCACGATGTGGAAGGATCTGAATCGGTTTGTTGTGTGGGATACTACCGCCGGACGCTGGACTTCCGCTCCTATGTTTGATGTACCCGCACAGTCCAAATGGTCACCAAGGATTGGCATTGCCTATCCGGTTACCGTGAATACGGTCTTTCATTTCAGTTACGGTCATTTTTTCCAGACACCGCCATTTGACGCCTTTGTTTATAACGCCCGGAAGGATTTGGGCTCCGCCTTTCCCCTGGTGGGAAATCCGAAGGTCAAGGCTCAAAAAACAATTGCCTACGAAACGGGACTCAGTCAGGTGCTTCCCGGGGATATTACTCTGACGCTGACTGTCTGGTACAAGGATATCCGGGGGCTGCTGAGCACGCTTCAGGTTCGGTATTTATCCAATCAATATGTGGTGTACACAAACTCTGACTACGCCAGTGTGAAGGGCATCGATATTGCTTTTGATAAACGTTTTTTCAACGGAATTGGTGGGTCACTGAATTATACCTACTCGATTGCCAAGGGAACCAATGCCAATCCTCTGGGCGGATATTTTTCCGCGTATACCCAGGAGGAAATTCCCCACCAGGAATACTACCTGAGTTTTGATCAGCGACACGATATAGCCGCCAACCTGTACTTTCGGACACCCGAACGATGGGGGCCGGGAGCCGGCATCTTTTATCCATTCGGAAGCTGGAATGCCACCGTCATTCTTAACGCCGGTAGCGGACTACCTTACACGCCTTTCGTGGACCCCACGGTCCGTGTGGATGTGAATTCGGCGCGGAAGCCGTGGACCTTTTCTCTGGATCTGCGGCTGAAAAAACAGGTCCGGTTCGGTACGCAGCGACTTACAGCGTTTGTAGAAGCCACGAATCTGACTGACCACCGGAATATTCTTTCCGTGTATGCCCGGACCGGGAAACCGTTTGATCCCGGTTTCTCCGGTGTGGGAACCTCTGAGGATGCCAATCATAATCCGGCCCGTCTGGGACCGGCCCGGTCCGTGAAACTGGGCTTTACCTGGGACTGGTAAGATGCGATCGATTTTCTTCTCTCTCCTGATTCTCGCCACATCAACCGGTACCGCGGCTCCGGTGGATTGTTCAACCTGTCATGGTGAATCTCTGCCCCTGACGGCCAAAACTTCCGGATTCAGTGAAAAAGCCGTTGGCGTTTTGGATAAAGGTCAGCTCCAGGTTAACACCAGTAATTTCGGTGATCTGGCTGATTTCCATGTCTGGTTCACCAATTCGGGTCACTGGCCCAAACAGGCGCCGGACGATCATCAATATTTATTCGGCCTGGGTTTCATGGTGGCCATTAATGATTCGAATGTAATTGAAACCGCCACTCAGGCCCAGTCCCGGGTTACCGACTGGTTACCTCCGGATGATGCCGCCGGTCACGATTATTCCGGTGAAATCAAGGCCATCTCCGATCAGACACCGTTTCAGGCGTCCAGTGATTTCCGGGAAACCTGGCCCAAAGGCTTTTGGACCGACATCGGTTGGCAGGAATCGGAAGATTATACCTGGCCCGGGTACTATCGCATCGATATCAATCATCCTGATTTCCCGGACAGCGTTGTGGAAAAAGACGGGGAATTCACTTCCGATCGGGATATTTACTGCACCTACAATGATGACAACAATTCCAAAGGCCGGGTCGGACTGACGGTGGAACAGACTGCCTATAGCTACGGTCGCCCGTATGCGGAAGATGTAATCATCTGGGACGTAAAACTGCACAATACCAGCGGTCGTGATCTGGAAAATATCTATGTAGGTTTCATGGCCAAAATCCGACCCGATTATGACAATCACGACTATGTGGATTTCGTCGATACGGATAACGACGGTGCCGGGGATATGGTTGTGATATATGATTTAAACAACACACCGGACCGGACCTGGGCCAATTCGCCGGAACCTCTGGCGGCCATGGGACTCCGCCTGTTTGATTCACCGGAAAACCTGGGGATTACCGATTTTCACCATTTCCCCCGGGGAGCCACACCCACTACCGATGAAGAACTCTGGGCGCTCATGACCAGTGATCGATCTTCCCCGGCGCTCATCGATCCCTCGCGCTATTTTCACGGTTCCGATCCCCATCTGGATTATACGGGCACCGATTCTTTAGCCACCTATTATCCCGCCTGGGAAGATGAAGAAAGCGGAATTTTACTGGAGGGCGAGGCGATTAATTATATTATCTCCTGCGGACCGTTCACGCTGAAAGCCGATTCCACCGTTTCCACCAGTATCGGATTGATTGCCGGTGACACCGGACCGGTACCCGATGCTCCCGATTTCAGTGATCTGATGGCCAATACTGCGATCGCGAATACCATGCACGAGTATTATTTTCAGGGTTCCGGTCCTCCCAGCCCGCCGGTAGTGGGAGCGGTAGCGGGCGATGGCCGGGCGACAATCTACTGGAGTTCGGAACCGTCCGAATCATCTGTGGATGTGCTGACACGAAAACGGGATTTTGAAGGCTATAAAATTTTCCGCAGCACTGATCAGGGACGATCCTGGGGAGACCCGGTTACCGACGCCCAGGGCTATGCCGTGGGTTATCGTCCCCTGGCCATATTTGACCTGATTGATGATGTTTCCGGGGACGACCCGGCTTTTCCTCAATATTTAGGCAATAATTCCGGGTTAACGCACACCTTTGTGGACTCCAATCTGGTGAACGGTGTGGAATACTGGTACTGCGTCACAGCCTATGATCAGGGGAATCAGAATCCGGATAGCCTGGAACAGTCCTACATGTATCCCCTGGGAACCAGCGAGTTTGAAAGTCATACCGTGGCCGTGGTTCCGGGAGCAATTGCTACGAACTGGATCGAACCCTCCGTGCCCGGAGAGGCCCTGATTCCCTCGGGTGGTATATCGGACGGTACCGTACAAATAGAATTGGTGGATCCGGCGGCGATTACGGGTCATGGGTATCGCCTAACTTTTGATGATCATGTGCCGATTGCCGTTATTGGTGCCGACACTACCTGGGGATTGGGATTGACATTGGTAGATACAACCGATATGGATACACTGTTTTATCATCATCCTCTTTCCGATGAAACGGGTGATAACCTGCCGGTTGTGGATGGGTTTCGGTTAGTGGCGCAAAATGTTTCCGGGGGCGTAAAAGAAATCGGATGGACCCGGGTTTCTGGCGATACGTGTACCTTTGATTGGAGAACCCAAAGTATTGATCCCAGCCTGGGGATTCAAATTATCCAGGAAACCATCGAAACCTATGATGATTGGCGGATTGTTGTCGATTACAG
>JAADFQ010000093.1 GCA_013152835.1 FCB group bacterium | reverse complement strand
GAGCCACGTCGAAGGGTGCTTTTCCGGTGAAAACTTTACGGAAGTTTCTCCCTACGCAAGGCCTTCGGGAGACAAGTCAAACTTCCGCAAAGTTAACGACCTCGGAACTCAGTATGACAGTATTATTACCATGCAGAAACGATGCCATCGCTTGGAGCGATGGCATCGTTATTTATAGATGATTTTGGTTTTTTTTGTTGGAAGATCGGTCGAACCATACTCACCCCCTTCACTTCGTGAAGTTCCTCCCGATTTAAATCGAGAAGGGGATCTATGGGTGAGTTTCAGATGTTGTTATACAGTCTTTAAAAAAGGTTTGTTTTGGACAGATGTGACTCAAAATAAATATTTAGATTTACCTTAGTTTGCGTTTCATTCCACGACAGAGCCTTGGAACGTGAGCAATCTTTTTTCTCTACCACGGGGTACTGTCACCCTGAGCCTTGTCGAAGGGTGTTCTTCCGGGTAAAAGTTATAGTCATATTTCGACGGAGCTCAATATGACAGTATTTTTAGCGTAGAGGAACGATTCCATCGCCTCAGGCGATGGAATCGTTATTTATATAAGGAGCAACGAGTCATTATTTAATTGGTCGCCGGATGGTTTCTCCTCCAGCCTGATTCCGGTTTTTCTGAAGCTCTATTTTGTGACATTACTCACGGATATCACCGGACGCAAATTACTTTCCGCACTTGCTTTACACCAATTATTCAAACTTCGGGAAACTCAATGCACACAAACCTACGGTTACTACTTATCCTGACCGCAGTCCTGATTTCAGGTTGTTCGCTGGATATGTCCAAAGATCCGGTTCCGCCCTCGTGGGTAACCACCATGGAAATACCCCTCTATCAGGGATCCATCGGATTTAATGATTTTTTAAAAGATTCACTGATTACAACGCAGGCCACCGGCGTGGATGCGGATTCAATTTTCGCTTTCCATGATGAGGTGCCGATCGACCGCGTGGAAGTCGGCGATCAATTATCGATCGATGATATTCACAAATCCTTTTCCCAGTCCATTGATGATGTTACCGTAGATGATTCCCAGATTCAGGAATCGGTGACCTTCGATGAGGTCGGCGTGGATCCGGTTACCACAACGATCCAATCCGAACTGGGACCGATTGAGTTGAACAACATCACCCCCCAGGGCACGGATCCTTTCCAATTGAACCAGGTTTATCCCGATATTAATAATATTCCCGACGGAACCACCGCCACGATCCCGGCTTTCACGCTTACTCCTCTGGTAAAACCATTTACCTTTGATGATTTTGACAGCGCCACGTTTTCCGGCGGCGCGCTGGAAATCACAATCGTGAATGAAATGGCGATCACCCTGGGCACACCGATTACGGTTGATCTGATGGAAATCAGCGGACCGGATACACTGTCTATCCCCGGTGCCACCGTCACATTCCCTGACTTTATTGTTCCCAATGATTCGGCAACGGGGACCATGGACCTGAGCGGTCTGACTCTCCCGGGACAAATCCTGGTCCAGGTAACAGGTGCGTCCGCCGGTACCGAGGGGAACGCCATTCTCATTAACCAGACAGTGAAAGAATCGGGCTTTATCACCCGGATCGGCGCCTCCAACCTGGTCGTAACATCGGCAACTGCGTTAATCCCTGAGCAAACCATTTCCAACGATGGCTTAATCGCCATGGCTGAAGATTCAAACAAAGTACAGGACGCACGCATTTTGAATGGAACCCTGGATTTATCCGTGAACAATCAAATGGCGGTGGACGCCGTGCTGGATTTGACCATCTCCAGCCTGGAAGATGCGTTCGGAGCCCCGTTTACCATCAGCGGCCTGACCTTGAATTCAGGGGCTCTGACCCACCAGACCTATGCCCTGGACGATTACCATATGATCATGTCTCTGGATGCTCAACAGATCGATTATTCCTATCAGATTCACACCTTGCCCACGGACCCCAATAAAGTCCTGGTGGCGCAAACCGACAGTGTGGTTCTGGAACTGAATTTATTCGGTGATGCGCCGGGAGCGCCGATCACCTTTTCGGAAATTACCGGACTGATTGTGCCACAGCATCAGTCTTTTTCGGGCGCCATGGACCTCAGCTCCGACTCGGAACTGCTGGTGGCCCAATTATCCCAGGGAACCCTGGATATTCAAATCCAGAATCCCATGAATCAAACTCTGGCCGGTGCGCCGCTGCTTACCGTCGTACTGAAGGAATTGTTTACACCTTCCGGGGACACGCTCAGAATCGGCCCCGATGAAGTCATTCTGCCGGGGTTGAACACCTTCAGCATCGATTTAACCGATCATACCCTGCGCCTGCCGCGAAATGACCAGTCGCTTCATTATAACGCCCAGGTGAACACGGTGTACGGAGAGGTGGGAACCTATAATCTGGTGGATACGCTGAGCGTCGATATTTTCGTCAACGGATTGGCTTTCAGCGAAATCACCGGATACTTCACCCAGGATGCGATTGTGGATTCCAACGCCATCACGCTGGACAATGCCACCAAAGTCAGGAACGCCGTACTACAGACCGGGGCGCTGAACCTCTCCGTCGAAAACCGGTTGGGGGTTCTGGCCGATGTCCATTTTACGGTGAATGAGTTTTCGAAAAACGGCAATCCCCTGGATACGACCTTTACACTCGATGCGTCGGCACTGCCGCAGAATGTAACGATTCCGCTGAACGATTACCTGTTGACAATGCCGCTGGATTCCCAGGTCGTCCATTATGTGTCCCGGGTTTCCCTCCCCAGTGATGAGGAAATGACCATTACATTCGGCGATTCGTTGCTGGTGAATGTGGATATTACCGACCTGTCGTTCCAGTCGGTCACCGGCCTGGTGGATCCGGTTGTGGTGGATATCGATACCATCGAACAAGCCATCACTGCCTTCCCGGATGAATTGCAGGGCATCGAATTCAATACGGTGAACCTGGTGTTTCATTTCAATTCCAATATCGGTCTTCCCGTATTCCTTACGTTGAATCTCAGCGCGGAAAACAGCGCCGGGGAAACGGCCGCATCTCAGATTGTAGACTGGAATATTATTGAGAATCCGGTTGTTCCGGTTCCCAATGCAGAGGATCTGATTAATATTCGGCCCGATAAAATTATTGCTACCGGATCCGCCTCGGTGGGCGATCCGACTCAATTGGGGACCGTGGCCGTTGATCAATATCTGGACGGTCAACTGGTCATCGACATTCCCCTGGAATTGATTCTGACCGGCGATTCCCGAATTGAAGCCAGTCCTGAAAAAATAGAAGGCGATATGCCACAGGAAATTGAGCGGGCCGTGCTCTACACGCAGATCGACAATCCTTTTGATTTCGGCACCCAGATTGAAGTTTTGATTTCACCGGATACGCTCAATTTTACCGGCGCCGGATCCCAGGCTCCGGACACGTTACTGACCCTGGAACTGATTCCCGGTCAATCACAGTTGGATTCGATTGTGCTGGATCAGCAGCGTATCGGCTGGCTTTCCGACACGACGTATATCAAGCCGATGGTTTATCTGTTGGGGAATACGGATGGGGCCGGAAATCCATTGCCTTCTCATTTCCTGTCCACGGATTCATTACACATTCAATTGTACGGACAAATCAAAGCGCTGCTGGATACGCAGAACGGGGGGAAATAACATGAAACGGATATTACTTACGATTGCTGTGCTACTTACCGTCTTTCCTCTGTTAGGCCAACAAACGTTTAATCCCAAGGCCGTTTCCACGGCCGGTACGTTTGCCGATCTGGCCCGGGGATCGGAGGCCCTGGGGTGGAATCCGGCCCGTTTGGGACGAGCGGATAACCCGCGATTCGGATTATCCTTCGGCGTGTTGCCGTTCATGCCCTTTCCCCGGATGGAACTGGATAATTCCACCATCAACGCTACCTGGCTGAATGACAATCTCTACCGGGGCTATTTTTCAACCCGGGATATACAGGACCTGCTGAAATCGTTTCCCGATACCGGCTGGGAAGGATCGACGCAAATTCAAATGGAATTGCTGGGACTTTCCTTCGGACATTTTGGCTTTTCCGTTACACCGGAGATCCAGGCATCGGTTAATCTTCCCAAGGACGTGTTCCGTCTGGCGTTCCAGGGTTTACGCTTTGAGGAACCGGTGGGCTTGCTGGATGTCAATGTGAACGTCCAGGGCGTGGTGCCGATCAGTTTCGGGTATGGGTTGCCGCTGGAAATTCCTGCCCTGGAAACCATCGTCGATCAGTTCTATGTCGGCGCCGCCGTAAAACCGTTGGTCGGCTTGTTTAATGTCCGGACAACGTCAACGGACGGTTACCTCACATCCTACCCGGACCGGATTGAAGCCGACGGAATTGTGGAAGCTCAGTATGCCTTTGGCGGTTTCGGGATTGCCCTGGATATTGGCGCCGGTGCGAGAATTATGGATCGCTTCGATGTCGGTTTATCCCTGAATAATTTATTCGGACAGGTTCGCTGGAGCAGTAAAAATTCCCAGGTAATCCGGGAACGGATTCAGGGCGAAATTTTATCTTCCCAGTTCGAGGACCTTCAGGATGACTCGCTCCGTGAAGATATTTTGAATTCAATTATTCAGGAGGATACAACCTATACCGGGTCCGGGTATACGACGTCCTATCCGGCCTATATGAATGTGTCCGGTAAGATTGAAAATGTAATACCGAACCTGGATGTTATGGTGAATTACCGCCAGTATTTCACCAATGAAAATTACTTGAGCACCACTCCCCGGATATCAGCCGCGGTACAGTACAGCCCGATTCCCTGGCTGGCCCTGCGTACCGGACTGGCCCTGGGCGGTTATGAATCGTTCCAGTGGGGAACCGGGTTTGGATTGCAATTCACCCATTATGAATTCAATCTGGGATTTTCTCAGAACAAAGGCATGTTCAATTCCGCCAAGGGTATGACTATTTCATTGGGACAGACACTGTTGTTTTAAACCACGGGTGAAACGTTTGGTGGCAATATCCGATTCGTTATGTAATCCAAACTATCGCCCTTAATACCCAATTCGTGTCATTCGCGTAATTCGCGGTTCCTCTTCGTTCCAAGGCAGAGCCATGGAACGGGGGACAGGATTCAGCCACCCCGAATAACTATCGAGGCGATTTTCACTATATCGGGATATATTAATCTATTCAGTTTCAATGGGTGGGAGGGACAACTACAAATAGAACAGCAGGATTTCAAATTGCCTCAGGATTGAATTAATTACCATGCAACTAATTGATGCGCATTCCCCGAACTACAACGGCTCTGTATCCTGCTGCATAGTCCCCAACCATTACGGCTGCATCACCCTTTAATATTGCGCCCAACAAATGTATTCCATTCAATTGATACATCAGTGTCGAATTAAATAAGAAATCTATTCCATTATAATGTGCTGTTACTCTTCCGGTATTCACGAATAGTATATCATTTGGATGATTCCCTGTAATCTCCAACCAGTAGTATGGATACGTAATGGAATTATCAAATACTGATGTACTATCGATATAATTATACTTAATCATACCTGTAGAGCAAGCAACATATAGGGTATCTTCCAGAACTTCCAGTGCGGAAAACATTCCGTATTTACCATTTGCTACATCAACGGTGAAGTCAGGCAAGTAAAATAGTTCGTGCCATTCTCCATCTTTCTTTTCATAAACAATACTT
>JAADFQ010000092.1 GCA_013152835.1 FCB group bacterium | reverse complement strand
AGTGGATTTATCTCCCGGCCCTGAAAAAAGTGAAGCGCATTTCCAGCGATTCCAAGGGCGATTATTTCATGGGTTCCGATTTCACCTATGACGACCTGGGTGACCGCCATCCATCGGAAGACACCCACACCATTTTACGGGAAGAAGTAGTGGATGGAGTTCCTACGATCGTCGTGGAAAGTGTTCCCAAGGATGAAGACTATATGTATTCCCGTACCGTGACCTGGGTTGTAAAAGATACCTGGGTAGGACTCAAGAAGGAATTCTACGATGAAGACGATGAACTGCTCAAGATCCTGACGGTACAGAAACAGGAAACCTTTGACGATGTGATTGTGCTTACCAAGGTAACCATGACCAATGTACAGAAAGATCAGTACACCATTATGGAATTCTCTGATGTAAAAGTCAATACTGGTATTCCGAATAATAAATTCACCGATCGTATGATGAAGCGGGGGTTGTAATGAAACGAATATCCTTACTTTTACTGGGTGCCATGTTCTTCACCGGGATCAACGCCCAGGACCTGGAAATCAACGGCTATGTACGGACCTATCTGGGTGTCCATACCAACGACCAGTATGATTATTCCATCAACCAGAATACACTGGACCTGCGCTTCCGGCGGACAGCCGACTATGTGTCCTTCTTTGCCAATCCCTATGTGTACCAGTATCCCAATCAACCGCTGGATATTGGTCTCCGGGAAGCATACCTGGACCTGTATTTCAACAGCCTGGACTTACGGCTGGGAAAACAGGAAATCATCTGGGGGAAAGCTGATGGCGTCTTCATTACGGATATTGTTTCGTCCAAGGATTTAAGCGAATTCCTGTTACGGGATTTTGACGAAATCCGTATGGGTATCACGGCCGCCAAAGCTGACCTGTACCTGGGAGACAATACCCTGGAACTGGTGTGGATTCCATCCTTTATGCCTACCCTGTTTCCCGACTCCACGTCCGAATGGTCCCGGCAGCCAGCCTTTTCTTTGCCTGTGACAATCGACGAATCGAACCGGGTAGTACCGGATCGGCTGGAAAACAGTGAAGTATTTTTCAAGTTTTCCCGCATGTCGTCCATGATGGATCTGGAACTGATGGCCGGTTCCATGTGGGACGATGATCCTACCTTTCATATTACCCCCCAGATAACACCGGGTAACCCGGCGCCCACTGGTTTGCTGTTACAACCGGAGCACCATCGCCTGACACTGGCCGGCGGTAGCTTCAGTACTGAACTGAACGGCGTAATTCTCCGGGGAGAAGGAGCCTATTACCAGGGCAAACAATTCATGGCAGAAAACAGCTTCGGCTTACCCATCGACCTGATGGAAAAGGATTACCTCCATTATCTTATCGGCACCGATTTTTCCATCGGACAGACCCGCCTCAGCGCACAGTTTATTCAGCGGATTATTTTCAGCTATGATGATGCAATTGTGGAAGATGAGCGGGACAACACGATGACATTCCTGATCAATCGTACATTTTTCAAGGAAACACTGACGTTGCAGTTGTTCAGCTACATCGGCCTGAATAATGAAGACGCTCTGGTGCGTCCCAGTGCGACGTATGACGTTGCCGACGGGTTTGAAATTCTGGCTGGTGCCAATTTGTTTGTCAAGAATTCCAGCAGCGATAATCCCGGCTTGTTTGGGTATTATGACGAGAACGATATGGTCTACGTAAAAGTAAAGTACAGCTTCTAATTAAAGATGATCCTGTTCACAAGCAGATTTAGTAAAAACCAAACCAGGAAAGTGGCCCTGTTGCTGGCAGCATTTCTGGTATCTGGTAGCTTAGGTTCGCTGCAGGGACAGGATAAAGTGGCTTTGGTTCTCAGCGGCGGGGGAGCCCAGGGACTGGCCCATATTGGTGTCCTGAAAGCTTTTGAAGAATATGCTGTCCCCATTGACCTGATTGTAGGTACCAGTGCCGGTGCTCTGGTGGGAGGGCTTTACGCTTCCGGTCTTTCGGTGGAACAGCTGGAAACCATGGCAAAAGACGGCACCATTATGGAATTGTTTCTGGGCCGAACCGAGCTCACGGACAGTCCGGTCTGGCTACGCCGGGATCAGGCCGACGGCAATTTTTCCATTCGCCGGTCAAAAGACCGGATTACCGGTCCGCCGGGATTATTTAACGATCAGTTAATCTGGCGGGATCTGTTTCTCCTCACGGCGCCTGCCACCTACACTGCTCAAGGGGATTTTGATTCACTCTACATTCCTTTCCGGGCAGTAGGGGCCGAAGTGGTGCGCCAGGAGTCGGTTGTCTTTGACTCCGGCTCAGTTGCTGAAGCATTACGGATTTCCATGTCGATGCCCATGGTCTATCCTGCGATTATCCGGGACGGGGCAATCTATATGGACGGCGGTTTGTATAACAACATGCCCACCGATATCGCCCGGGAACTGGGCGCGGACTTTGTCATCGCCGTGAATGTGGATGATGTACCACCGGCAGTGGATAATCTGAAAGACGTATTCGATTTCTTTGATTTCTATAGTGGTGTTCTGTTTTCGTTCAGTGATTCCGCCAGCGTAAGTGGATGGGATGTATTCATCAATGTGGATACCAAAGGTTTTAATCTGTTTGATTTTGCCCAGGGTGATGCCCTGATTCAACGGGGCTATGAAGCGGGGGTACGGACGGTCGAACAAATCGTGAAACAGCTGGATCACCAGGAAGAAGTGAACGAAAACCGTCGGATTCAATACCAGTCCGGACTGGATGGTTCTACGATCCGGGACATCCGCTGGGTTGATCTGGAAAAGGGCAATGTGATGGACCCGCCGGTGGATCTGGTAACATCTTTCTCCTATTCATCCCGCAATATCACGGATATGATTCATTCCCTGTATGCTACCCGGCGGTTTGATTTAATTATCCCGTCTTTGTCGGCCTCCGGTGATACCCTGATCCTGACAATTCGATCCAAGGCTCCGTTGCAGATGATTCCGGAAATACAGATCAGCAGCGTGAATGGATTCAATATACTGGGAAACTGGGAATCACGTCCGGTAAACGACAAGTACATTCTCCGATCCCGAGCGGGGTTGGGAAATTATGAAGGTGGTACCCGAATCACACTTCGGCCTAATGTATTTCTCTCATCCTGGGCCAAAGAAGAGACCCATTGGTTCTGGGAAGGACAATTGTTTGCTGACTACCGCGTGGTGGATAATATAACGGATGATGATGCGGTGGGAATGTTGACAGCGGGAGCGGGGGGCGCCGCCCATCGGGTGGTGGATTGGAACCGGGAATGGGTGGCAGAAGCCACGGTCCGGACCACCCGCTGGATTCATCTCAGCGATACTCTCACGCCGGATTACAGCCGGGCAGTGTATCCCCGGATCAGCGTTCGTTACGAGAGCAATCATATCCGGCAAACCATACCGGTAGTGGAAGGTTGGCGGATTGCGGGAGAGGTCCTGGCAGGTTACTGGGATCAGGTGGAATTTTATGGCGGACATGGTAGTGCGGAACTTGGCCTTCCACTGGGTACTGCTTATCACGGGTTTTTAAAAGCGGACTATCAAAAGGTAACGTCACCGGCACCACTGTTCGAATCTGCCGGAGCTGAACTGCCGGTAGCTTTTACACAATCCCGGTATTTGGATTACCGTGCCTACGGGGCCCTGAATATTACGGCCGGGTTATCCCGGACTTTGTTCCGGGATGATATTCTGGTAACAGTCAGTACACACCAGGCTTATCTGGAAAAGCGGATTTTCACCGGATCCGACGGTTGGAACAGGAGTGTTGATATTTCCATTCAGTATAACAGTATCCTGGGACCGCTTGAACTGGGTTGGTCAGTGCTGGACGATGACGGCTATCGACTGGTATCCTGGACCCGGCTTCACATCTATTTTTAGTGACATGAACATGCGAATTCTGTTAATCGGTTTAACGCTCTTGACAATGGTAGAAGCCGTGCCAGATTCCCTCACCGCTGTTCATCCCCGTCGCAATGCGGTGGCTCAGGCTCTGGGTGTGGATTTTGGACTGTGGGCCGTAAACAATTATGTTACCCGCCAGCCTTGGGCCAGGATCAGCATGGAATCCTTCCGGAATAATATTCGTCATGGCTGGGTAATGGACGAAGATGAATTCGATGTAAATCAGTTTGGGCATCCCTATCAGGGGGCGCTGGTTTTTACCGCCGCCCGGGCTCAGGGCCTGGATTTCTGGCAGTCCATTCCCTATCCCATTTTATCCAGTTTTATCTGGGAAATCGGGCTGGAGACGGAATATCCATCCATCAATGATATGATAACTACACCGTTAAGTGGTATTACGTACGGTGAAATCACCCATCGCCTCAGTCTCCTTCTGTTGGAAGAACCGGGCAAGGGACGCAATGTGCTGGCCTTTCTGGTAAATCCCAGCCAGGGCATGAATCGCTTGTTCGGGAATGATCATCTGCATCAACCGGCTACGGCGAAAAAGTATAACGGTGGGTTATCCCTGGGAGCCGGCAGTTTTTTATGGGAGGAATCCGACCTCCTTTTTCCCCGGCAGTTTGCCCGTTTCCATATTTTTTACGGCGATCCCTATGATGCCAGGGCCGACGATCCTTTCGACTTTTTCACGCTCGTGGGCATTGTGAACTTTGGTCGTCGCGGTGCTGTTAATGAAGTTTACTCCAGCGGTCTGTTGAAATCATTTTCGATAGTGAAACGTACTTCCTGGTCACGGATGATGGGACTGTTTAAAAATTATGATTATATGAATCACGACGACTTCAAGGTATCCAGCACCAGTCTGGGGCCGGGATTAATACAAACCCATTACTTCGGGAATGGCTGGTCATTGTATAACGAATGGGCGCTGGCCTGGATCATCCTGGGTAGTGCAGGCGATACGTCCGATGAGGACCGCTATATGCGGGATTATTTGTACGGTCCCGGTTTCAGCGGCAAATTTGTCCTGGTTCTGGAAAAACGGCAGTGGGGGAATATTTATCTGCGGATCAAACGCTATCTCATCTACAACGGTGAAGATTTAACGCTGGCGAAATATGAAAATGTTAACCTCCTGATTTCCGGCTTCCAGGCCCACGTATGGAAGGACGTATCCCTGGGGG
>JAADFQ010000091.1 GCA_013152835.1 FCB group bacterium | reverse complement strand
ATTCCCACGGCCAAAACCATGGTGATGAAAAATCTCCTGGAAAATTCAGAAACGGTCATGAAAGTCCTTTCCATAACTTATCAGTGGACTCCGCCGAAGGATTTCTTCAGTGAAAGGAATTTGCGCAAATGAAACCGTGGATTCAACGTTTCACCATGATTTCCATTTTATGTACGGGCCTGTTTGCCCAGATGGACTGGTTCGGTTATTTGGAATCGGAGTGGGATCAAATCAATGTGAATCGTCAACCGTACAACTTCGGCTATCTTAAGTTGCGCCTGGATCTGGAATCCCGTCCGACGGAATCGGTGCTCGTAGCGGCGAATGTGAATCTTCAGCAATATATGGGAAAAACGCGCTGGAATCTGCTTGATTTTTTACCGGCGACATCCTGGCAGAGCTTCTATCCCCCGGGGAGCGAATATCTGTATACCTATCGGGACACCCTGTATCTGGACAATGCCTACCTGCGGGTGAATTTTACCCATCTTGATTTAACTGTGGGGAAGCAACCGATTTCTCTGGGCACGGGTTACGTGTGGAATCCGGTGGACATTTTCAATCTGAAAGACCCGGTAGATCCCACCTATGAACAGACGGGAATTCAGGCCTTGCGCGCCGATATTCCACTTACTTCCCGGGGGGGATTGACGGCCATTCTGACGCCTGGCGAAGATTGGGATCAGGCCACCAAATACCTGCAGCTGAAAAGTGGTTTGGGCAGTTTTGACTTCACCCTCAATTGGGCGCAATACATGGGACTCTTTCGCTACTGGGAAATCATGACCTATACCGGGACGGCTCCGACCATGACGCAATTTCAATCCCTGGGAGGAACGGTTGTCGGTCAAATCTTCGGGATCGGGATCTGGGCTGAAACCTGGCGCAAACAGCATGCGGAATGGGGGAATAAAACCTATTGGGAAACGGTGGTGGGTTTTGATTATACCTTTGAAAACGGATGGATGATTCTGAATGAATTCTTTTACAATGAACAGGGCTCGAAACCGGACCGGACCGGATTGTATGATTATTTTGCCTATTTTGAAGGACAAACCCACAGTCTCATGCAACGCTATGATTTCTTTTATTCGTCGTACCCGGTCGGCGACTTCGTTAATTTGGGATTATTAAGTATCTTCAATCTGGATGACCACAGTGCCATGATTTCGCCTCAACTGGATTGGAATCTTTTTGAAAATGGCAATCTCTCCTTCTGGTATTTATATCCCGTAGGTGACAATGACACGGAATTCGGCTTTCAGGATGCCGGTTGGCGAATTCGACTCAGGACCTATTTTTAATGCCAGCCGTACCCAAAATCTGTATTCTAGGAGGTTCCGGAAACACGGGCGCAAAGCTGGCGACTCTTTTGCTCCGGCACACGAAAGTTCAGATTACGCTTTGCGCACGTAATCCGGTTCGTTTACAACAAACGTACGACCTGATATATTCCCCGGATAATCGTGACCGCCTCCACATCCGGGTCATTGATGCCGTGGATGAGAATGCGCTGAAAGCAGTGTTGAACGAGCATGATTTACTGGTGGTTACGGCAGCCATTTCCAATCAAATATCGGACGTAGCCCGCCTGGCCATGGATACCGAAACCGATATGCTGGACATTATTTATTCGGCAAAAAAACTGGACCAACTGACTGCCTTGAAAGCGGAAATTGAAACGGCCGGACGTTGTTTTATCACTGAAGCTGGGTACCATCCCGGGCTTCCTTCCCTGCTGGTTCGTTGGGCGGCGACACGATTTGATACCTTGAAAAGCGCCAATGTCTTTGGTGTCATCCGCCAGGATTGGGGTGCGCTTGAAATCGGAGACTCCACCCTGCGGGAATTTTTAGAAGAATTGCAAACGCTGGATTTATCCTATTTCAGGAACGGGAGCTGGCAGACCGGGTCTTATATCACCATGAAAGGTTTTAGGCGGAGACCACTGCTGGACTCCCGGGGAACCTTCTGGTTTACCCCCATGATGTTTGCCGAGTTGAAAGACCTTCCGTCCCGGATTCCCGGTCTCGAAGAAGTGGGATTTTTCATTGCCGGATTCCATTGGACCATTGATTATTTTATCTTTCCTCTGGTTTTTGCCGGTTTGAAACTATTGCCCGAGAAATTTCATTTGGCCCTGGCCCACTTCTTTTTCCGTCGGTTGAAAGCCGTATCCAAACCACCATTTTTTACGACGCTGAAGCTGGAAGCAAAGGGCATCAAGGATGGCATTCCCGGTGCCCGGGTCCTGCAACTGAGTCATGAAGACGGGTATTGGTTCACTGCTATTCCGGTGGCGGCGGCAGTGATGCAGTGGATTGATCATCGCGATCCCGGGCTCCATTTTATGGGACAGTATGTAGAACCGGACTCACTTCTGAAGCAAATGGAAACGTTTGGAATTCACATTACAGAATTAAAAGAGGATTAATATGCGACAAAAAATCTTATTAAAAATTGCCGATTTTACCAGTAAATCTCCTTGGTGGATGTTGCTTATTTTAACGGGTATTACCGTTTTGTTCGCGTTGATGGCGGAAAACCTGACTTTATCACCCAACTTTACCAATCTCATGCCCCAGGATGATCCCATGGTTCAGGAATTTGACCGGATCATGGACGAATATGCCGGATCGGCGTCCATGATGGTTGTGGCGGAGGGCGACCCCCAACAACTGGTGGCTTTTGCCGATTACGTGGCGCCGCAAATAGCGGCACAAAAAAAATTCGTCAAAAAAGTGGATTATAAGCTGCCTTTGGATTATTTCAATAACCATGCCCTGATGTTGATGAAATCTTCCGACCTGAAAAATACGGGCGATTTATTCACCGATCCCAACCTGACCGGATTTTTGACCAACCTGAATAACAGCTTTGAAAAAGAATACATTCAGAGTGACGAAAAGATTTCCGGGCAGGAGCAGGAGCAGGGTGTGTTACGTTTCATGGACGGCATCCAAACGTTTACGGAGGTTACCAACCGCGTGCTGGATGGAGAGACAAAAGGAGCCGGTGAAGAAGCTGCCGAAGCGGTGCTGGTGGGCGATATCTTCTATCGCAGTTGGGATCGTGAAATGCTCATCATGCAGGTTATTCCCATTTTTAGCTGGACGGACACCGACCTTGATGTGGAAGCCACCAATACGATTGAGAAAATTGTTCATGATGCGGCTGAAAAGTATGGGATCCATGCGGGCCTGACAGGGACAATTCCCCTGGCACGGGATGAATTTACGTCCATCATGAATGATTCCATGACCTTTACCACGATTGCGGTGGTGGGTATTTTTATTCTCTTCATGGTAGCCTTCCGAATGATTGTTTCACCGTTCCTGGCCGTCATTTCGCTGATCATCGGGATTGTCTGGGCCATGGGACTGGCCTGGGTTCTGGTGGGCGAATTGAATATGATGACCAGCATGATGGCGGTGGTTCTGGCGGGACTGGGTATCGATTTTTCCATTCATATCATTTCCTCCTTTACAGAAATGCGGCTCCGAGGTGAAGATATGACCGCCACCCTGCGGTATACGCTGGCTACCACCGGGCAGGGTATCCTCATTGGGGGACTCACTACGGCGGCGGCTTTCCTCACCATGCTGATTTCCAGTAATGCCGGGATGAAGGAATTCGGTCTTACCCTGGGGATGGGTATTTTAATGACCATGGTGGCCTCCATGTTGACCCTGCCTACGTTTCTGGTTATCCGGGAACGGTTGATCGAACGTTTCTGGAAGCGGGAGGCCAAAAAACGGGACGTTTCCTATCGTAGTCTGGGTACTATTGCCGTCCGATTATCCCAACGATGGGGACTGGGACTGGCGATGGCTATCGCCATCACCCTCTTTATGGGATATCGAAGCAGTCGGATTACCATGGACTACAATTACCTGAATATGGAGCCGGTAGGCCTGGAATCGATCAAACTCCAGGATCGCATGATCGATAAACTGGATTTGAGTTCCGACTATGCTTTTGTCACTGCCACCAATCTGGAGGAAGCCGACAAGCTCACAAAAAAAGCGAAAAAAATGTCCACTTCGGGGATGGTGCGTTCGATTGTGGATTTTTTACCGCCGAAAGCAGAACAAATGAAGCGGACCGGGAAAATCAATGAAATCCGAAAGAAAATGGAACAGGCACCGGTTCATTCCGGGTTAAGTGCGCAGGATGTGGATCAATTGATTGAGGAAATCGGACGGCTGGAAATGAATATCATGGAAGTCCAGGATATGGGCGTGTTGGGTGGACAGGATAAAGTTTATTTAAAGACCGGATTGCTGGTCGGCGTGGTTCCGGAGGAAGAAGATTCGTCGATTATTGCCTTGCAGGAAACACTCCGTCAAAAAATGGCCTCCATCACGGAAGGATCGCTCACTCATTTGCGGGAGCGGATGGGATCCTTAAAGAAGGAAGAGATTGAGTCGTTGAATAAATATCAGTCCCAATTCGCCGGCTTTTTCAAATCCAGAGTGCTTTCCATGGCCAATCCGGAACCCCTGTCTATCGAGACGCTTCCCGAATCCATCCGTAATCAATTTGTGGGTACGACCGGCGATAATTTCCTAATCACCATTTTCCCAAAAAGCAATGTCTGGGATCTGGAATTTCTGGCTCGTTTTTCCGATGAACTGGAAATCCTTTCTCCTCGGGCTACGGGTTTACCCCCGGTATTCCGTCGCCTGATGAACTATATTGCCGATGACGGACGAAAATCATCCCTGCTGGCAGTAATCCTGATTTTTCTGATTCTTATGGTTGATTTTAAAAGTTGGCGACGAGCGTTAATTGCCATCTTTCCTTTGATTATTGGAATGGTCTGGATGGTGGGGACGATGGAGCTTGTGGGGTATCAATTAACGATGCTGAACATTATGGCCCTGCCCCTGATCATCGGAATCGGAATTGACGATGGTGTTCACATCATGCACCGCTATAACGTGGAAGGCAGCCGGGAACATCGGAAAGTATTTTCATCCACCGGTCGGGCGATCCTGCTCACATCCCTGACTACCATGATTGGGTTTGGTTCGTTACGATTTGCCACCTACCGGGGCATGGGGTCCATGGGGATGGCCCTGTTTATCGGCGTGGGAACCTGTTTCCTGGCAACGGTAATTATTGTACCGGTCCTGATGGGCTGGCGTTCCAGTCGATCAAAAACCGGGAC
>JAADFQ010000090.1:2403-7590 GCA_013152835.1 FCB group bacterium | reverse complement strand
ATCAGAGCAGTTTGCCGGGTCCGGATTCCCCAGTGAATCAATACCATCCCCACGAAAAACGCATACATATAACCGACCGTGGCAAACGTCAGGCCAACCTGGGCGCCGCCTTCAAAACCGAATTTCTCCCAGGAACCGGCCAGGGTTGCCGCCAGACCGGGGCCCATCCCAAAACCGAGTGGTACTACCAATCCGATGCCAACGAATAAATCCGGCATAATCGTATAAACCAAAATAAACGCAACCCCCAAACCAATGGTGGCCTGGAGTAAGTATGAAGACAAGGCCGCCAAACTTTTACTTAACGGACCTCTTCCCCAATGAGTTTTTTCCTGGCGTAATCCCAAAGCGATAAAGGTTAGGGCCAGAAAATGATATACATACAGGATCAGGCGATCCGCCTGAAGATCGACGAGTCCGAATCCCTGGCTCCCTGCAAACAGGGCAATGAAGCCACCGATAAAATTATTCGGCACCAGATAGGATTGAAAAAATCCGATATAGCGTCGTAAAAATGTTCCGATCAGGATAAAAGTGCTCAGGTAGAGCAAATCCAGCACTACCGTTTGCAGATCAGCGTTTAGTACCCAGGGATTCATGGTTTCTCCTCTCTTTGTCCACCGGAATATAGGAGTTTCACGCTGATGACGGAACGGAAAAATCCGGGTACGAATTTGGGTATATTAAAAAACGAAAATTGGAGACGGGAAGAATTGTTGATCGCAGATTGATGAACACCGATTGACGATTTTACACCTCGTCTAATTACTACCTAATTATCCCTCTGTATGCTCGGTGATCTCTACGGCTATAACAAAAACGTGACCCAGGCCCCCCAAATCATCAATCGAAAATCTTTATTCGATATTCATAAATCGATCCGGGAAGAATCGTTGATCGCAGATTGATGAACACTGATTGGCGATTTTGCACCTCGTCTAATTACTATCTAATTATCCTTCTGTGATCTCTGTGGCTAAAACAAGAACGTGACACGCTCCCTAAAATCATCAATCGAAAATCTTTATTCGATATTCATAAATCAATCCGGAAAGAATCGTTGATCGCAGACTGATGAACACGGATTTGCGATTTTACACCTCGTCTAATTACTAGCTAATTATCCCTCCGTGTGCTCTGTAATCTCTGTGGCGAAGACAAGAACGTGACCAGCCCCCCAAAAATCATCAATCGAAAATCTTTATTCGATATTCATAAATCAATGCGGGACGGATCGTTGATCGCAGATTGATGTATACCGATTGACGCGCACCCGTTATTGAATCGTGTTCGTTGTGATCTGAGAGGGTATTACAAAAAAAGATAGACGAGAAACGAATCGAACAATTATCCCAGTGTTGAATCCTTTTCCTTCGACGCCAAAAGCATAGGAAGAATACGTTCCAGGGCCGTGACTTTCTGATGAATTGCCTTGGCGTAATTGCGTCCCTGACTGGAGCGATAATATTTCCCGGCATTATAGGAAGCCCAAACGTCGGGCCAACGACCATTCCGGCGCACCTTCCAATGCTCCAGGTCGGAAATGGCAATGGAGGCGGCAAATTCCATGTCGTTGATTAATTTCTGAGCCATCATATTAATCTGCAAACCATTCTGCGGGGTTTCCGGATGCTCTGCCAGAGCATTATAGATATTTTTATGCCAGAGTCCGGCGGAAGGATCCTGCAGATTGATCGGTACGATTCGATCACCCACGAAAGATTCCTGCCAGGCGATGGCTGCCAGCGTATACCCCAGGTCATACGGCGCGCCAAGTTCATAGGCCCGGACTAAAATTGATTTTTGTTCCTGCGTCAGACGAGAAAACTGCTCATCCACGGGAGTTCCGGTGACGGTGATTACGGATGTTAAAAATAACGGTATCACCAATAACGCTTTGAATGGTTTTCCCACTCAGATTATCCTCCATGTTGTTCGAAAATCTCTCTTTAGAGTAGAATGCCCTAAAAAGGTGACGGAATTTTTCACTACAATCATTACTACCCTATGAACCAGGTCACAGATTAATCCGTTACTCCATCAGAGAAATCCTTGATATTCCAGTTCAGGATCAGGAATTTACATGGTTACTTTTTAAAGCAGGGGAGCAAGAACTATGAAAAATGCGGCTACAGTAAAATTATTATCCGGTCCGGTTCTGGGAATTTTGGTCATGGTCCTGTTTTCAATGGATCCACAACATCCCGAAGCGGTACGAACCGCTGGGATGGCGGTCTGGATGGCCGTCTGGTGGATGACCGAAGCGGTACCCCTGGCCGTTACGGCGCTTTTACCGATAGCCTTTTTTCCGCTCCTGGGAATCATGGATGGAAAAGTTGTCGCTCCGATTTATTTTAACCACATCATCTTTTTATTCCTGGGTGGCTTCATGGTTGCCCTGGCGATGGAACGCTGGAATCTCCATCGGCGTATTGCGCTCACTATTCTAACCAAGGTCGGTGTCCGACCACAAAACATCCTGTTCGGATTTATGGCGGCCACCGCATTCCTGTCCATGTGGATCTCCAATACGGCCACCACCATGATGATGGTACCCATTGCAATGGCGATTATCGTAAATCTTGAAGAATTCGTGCCTCCCGATCAAATTAAACCGTACTCCACGGCAATTTTTCTGGGTATCGCCTATAGCGCCACCATTGGCGGCATTGCCACGTTGGTCGGAACGCCCCCAAACCTGGTTCTGGCCCGGATGATACAAATCATCTTTCCTTCCATACCCGAAATCAATTTTGTCTCATGGATGATCTTTGCCACTCCAATAGCGTTGATTTTTCTGGGAATTGCCTGGTTTTTCCTGCAAAAACGATATTGTCACTCGACAGAAGAAATTAACATTAAAGGTGATACGTTTACCCGTCAGCTTGCAGCACTGGGACCCACCAGTTTTGAACAAAAAGTCGTACTGATCGATTTTATCCTTCTGGCCGTTCTCTGGATCACCCGTTCCGATCTGAATCTGGGATCGGTGACCCTCCCCGGCTGGTCCCGATGGTTCGGTCATCCCAAATATATTAACGACGGTACCGTGGCCATTTTCATGGCCCTGATTCTGTTCATTATTCCCGCTAAAAATGATCGCAATACCCGACTCATGGATTGGGAAACAGCCAAACGGATCCCCTGGAATATTGTGCTATTATTCGGTGGCGGGTTTGCCCTGGCCAGCGGATTCAAGGAATCCGGACTGGCGGCCTGGCTGGGACATCATTTTACCGTCCTGAGCGATTTCCCCGTCATCGCGATTCTATTACTCCTGGCGCTGTTTGTGACGTTTCTTACCGAACTCACTTCCAATACAGCCACGGCTCAAATCCTGATTCCCATTGTGGCCAGTCTGGCGGTGGATATTCAGCTCAATCCCCTCTTCCTGCTCATACCGGCTACATTATCCTGCTCCTTTGCTTTCATGCTTCCGGTGGCCACGCCGCCCAATGCGATTATTTTCGGGACCAACCGGGTTGATATTCAGGATATGGTGAAAATGGGTATTTGGCTAAACCTGATCGGAGCCGGGTTGATTACCGGGGCAATCTTCCTGTTAGGCCGGGGCGTGTTCGGCATCGATTTATCAGTGATGCCCGGTTGGGCGAGTATTCCCTAACCGGGAATGAAACGCCAGTAGATATACACCAGGGCGAATCCGGTCAAAAAAACAAGGCCGATCCGGCTCAGCCGTTGCAATCCTGCACTAGGTCGAAATTCCTTGGGAAAACCAGGACCAAATAATACCCGATAGTTAAACCAGGCCAGGACCGGAGCCGTTAAAAAGGACAGGGTTGTGGCCAGATCGACCATAAAGGTCATGGTGGATCTGAGACGGGTCAAAAGCAACAGGGCGCCAATCATTACCACCGCCATTGCACTCCAGTAGATTTTCTTTGACCGCTCCGACTTCGCCCCCGACTGGAACTCGGCCCAGGCTTCACTCAGTACCCGGGGATAGGCATCCGCCACGGTGAGCGTCGTGCTGAACATGGTCGTAAATGCTGCCAGCAAAATGATGAGACGGCTCCAGGAACCTAACGTTTTGGTGTATAAATCCACCAATTGACCGGCAAACGCGCCGCCTGAATTTGCAAACACTTCTCCCGTGCCAAACATCACCAGCGCTCCCAGACCCAGGAAGCCCAGGGCCATGAATCCCGTGCCATAATACCCGATATCAAAATCCAGCCGGATATTTTTATAGGCCGGGGCCACGCCGGTTTGTTTACGCCGCTCCAATGTCCACAGGGAATGCCAGACCGATACATCGATGGGACAGGGCATCCAGCCCAACAATCCCACCATAAAAGAGACCCCGGCCAACGTCCACAGGGCCGGCGGAGTCGCCCCGGGCTCACCGGCAGGGCCATGAAAGACGGCCGCCACGACAGCAATAATCGTGGACACCGATAGAATGACAATCACGACTTTGATGGTGGAATCCAGCAAGGCGTACTGGCCAAACATAAGAATCAGAGCACAAATCACCACTATGATTGCGCTCCAGGTTAATATACTAATCCCGAACGGGAACAGTTGGGTCGCCAGTCCGGCGGTAACAATCGTTACGGCGGCCATGACGGCAAACATCGTCCCGACGGTCATCGCAATAAAGACACCCAGCGCCCAGGGCTTCCATCGGTGATACCCGTGCAACAGGCTATTCCCGGTTGCCGCCGCGTATCGGGGACCAAATTCAAAAAAGGGATATTTCATCACCATGGCCAGAATCACCAGCCAAACGAGGTTGAAATTATACGTCGCCCCGGCCCGGGTGGACTGGATGAGATGGCTGACCCCGATGGAGGCTCCGGCCCAGAGCAATCCCGGTCCCAGGGCTTTCCAGAAATCATTACGCGATGTGGATTGTGTTGCCATGAATACCTCTGTCTGACCGGCACATTTTACGGTGAATAAAATTGAGGTATCAAGATTTGATCCGGTTCTTCTAGATTATGAAACCTGTCTGGGATAGTCGTATGATTGAGATTACGGAGACCCGAAACGGGAAACGGAACCTGTTAATGTGAAAATTACGCATTACTCCCTTACTCGTTACGTACCGGAATTTCATCCCTTTCCCAAATCAAGCAGTGTAATTTTCGTTCCTTTATAAGTCGATGAAAAATCCCAAATCCATGCTCCACTTAACCAGGGAATTACCCGTTTCCCGGCATT
>JAADFQ010000090.1:0-2314 GCA_013152835.1 FCB group bacterium | reverse complement strand
CTGAAAAACCTGAGTGAACGTATTCCGGAATTGAAATCCTGTTCTCCCGGCGAATTCTATGCCCTGGGGATATGGACCACAGCTTATCGTAAAATGCTTTCGGCGGCATTCATCGAATCCCACACTGATCTGAACACCGTTCTGACCGACACCGGTGATTTGATCCCCACGTTAGAAGCGGTGACGCAAACGTATCCGCCGGCTACGCACTATGCCTCCGAAAGCGTTCCGGAATTATCCCGCCTGTCGGAGAAAGACCGGAATATATTAATTGAGAACGACCTGATCCTGAATTTCTGCCAGATCAATCCGGCGGCTGAGTATCTGAACCGGGTTTTTCTCCTTCCCCCAAACGATGAGCAATCCTCGTCGGACATCCTGTCCCTGTTGGACCAGGTGAAGTTTCAGGGTCAATCCCTGAAACAATGGCTCATGAAACCGCTGCAGGCCCACCCCGATTCCCTGATGCACCAGTTGGAATACATGCGCGATCACTGGGAACCTTTTCTGGGATCCTGGCTGAATGAACTGCTTCAGGGAATCGATATCCTGGCCGAAGAAAACAGGGTTCGGAGTCCCGCCCCCGGACCGGTGAACGTCCCCGAATATTCCGAATCATCGGATCCCGAATACAGTCCGGACCGGGACTGGATGCCCAACGTAGTGATGATCGCCAAGAACGCCCTGGTATGGCTGGATCAATTATCACGGGAATTCGGTCGGGATATTTCCCGCCTGGATCAGATTCCCGATGAAGCGCTGGACCAATTGCAGGAACGGGGTTTCACTGCCCTGTGGCTCATCGGGATCTGGGAACGGAGTCAGGTTTCCCGCACGATTAAACAATGGACCGGTCAGCCCGATGCGGAAGCATCCGCCTATTCCCTGAAACGGTATCAGGTCGCCGATCAAATTGGCGGTCCTGCGGCGCTGGAAAATTTGCGGGGCCGCGCCTGGCAGCGGGGAATTCGCCTGGCCAGCGATATGGTGCCCAATCATACCGGTCTGGACTCGGACTGGATGATGGAGCATCCCGACTATTTCATTTCTGCACCGGAACCGCCGTTTCATTCCTATTCCTATCGAAGTGAAAATCTTTCACCGGATCCGCGGGTTTCCCTCCATCTGGAAGATCATTATTTTGACCACAGCGACGCGGCGGTGACCTTTAAAGCCGTCTATCATGAACGGGGTGAAACCCGTTACATTTATCACGGGAATGACGGAACCTCCATGCCCTGGAATGATACGGCGCAACTGGATTACCTCAATCCGGAAGTCCGGGAAGCGGTAATACAAACCATCATCCACGTCGCCCGGCAAACACCGATCATCCGTTTTGACGCCGCCATGACGCTGGCGCGAAAGCACATCCGCCGGCTCTGGTATCCCCGTCCGGGGGAAGGCGGCGCCATTCCTTCCCGCGCCCTGGCCAGCCTGAGCGATGAAGAATTCAATCGTCGCCTGCCGGTCGAATTCTGGCGGGAAGTCGTCAATCGGGTTTCCGAGGAAGCGCCGGATACCTTGCTGCTGGCGGAGGCCTTCTGGATGATGGAAGGGTATTTCGTGCGCACCCTGGGCATGCACCGGGTCTACAACAGCGCCTTCATGAATATGTTGAAAATGGAGGACAATGCCTCCTATCGGCAACTCATAAAAAATACCCTGGAATACGATCCGCAAATTTTGAAGCGCTACGTCAACTTCCTGAATAATCCCGATGAGGAAACGGCCGTGGTCCAATTTGGCGACGGCGATAAATATTTCGCGGTTACTACGCTGATGGTCACCCTGCCCGGACTGCCGCTTTTCGGTCATGGTCAGTGGGAAGGGTTTCACGAAAAATACGGGATGGAATTCCGCCGGGCACAGTGGCGGGAACATCCGAATCATGACCTCCTTTGCCGTCATGCGGATCAGATTACACCGCTCCTGAAAAAGCGTTGGTTATTCGCCCGGGTGGATCACTTTATCCTGTTTGATTTTTTCGTTCACAATGGACGGGTGAATGAAAATGTTTTTATCTACGTCAACCGGATTGAGCAAGAACGAACATTGGTCGCCGTGAATAATTCCTATGAACGTACCGCCGGATGGATTCATCGCTCAGCGGCCTTCCGTGATATCCGCACCGATGCGTTGAACCAGATTCACCTTCATGAAGCCCTGAATCTGCCCGAGGACGATAGCGGCTATCTCTGTTTTCAGGAACAACGTTCCGGACTTTGGTTTTTGCGATCCATTCCTCAAATCAGGGCGGAGGGCCTCTTTTTCCAACTGCAGGGATATGAAGCCCAGGTGTATTGGAATTTCC
>JAADFQ010000089.1 GCA_013152835.1 FCB group bacterium | reverse complement strand
TTTTTTTCCGGACTTATCGCCGGAATTTGCAAATCCTTTTCTGGAAAGCCTTGAAAGATCAGGGTTCCCCCGACTGGGTGTGGATTCATTCCTCCCTCTGGGCCGGAGCCGCCCTGGCGCCACTCCTTGCGGAACTTCGGATTCCCTTTTTAATCGAAGAACATTTGAAAGAATTCTTATTCCCGGAACGGTTGACCAGCTTTCAATCCCGTCTTATACAAAAAACGTATAACCGTACAACCCGGGTTGCGGGACCTTCCCGGGCCGTAGTCGCAGCGCTCCAATCGCGGTTCGTTTTACCTGATCACCGGGGGCTGGTACTGCCCAATCCGGTCGATTCAATAGTATTTACTCTTTCTGAGAAACCGCCTGATCCAATTCCTGTTGTCTGGGTGTCCGTAGGACTGTTCCGAAAGGAAAAACGTTATGACTCCTGTTGGAGGCTTTTGCGAATGTTGTTCATACCACCGACCGTCCCCAACGATTGATTCTGATTGGTGATGGTCCGGAGCGTCGCCGGATTGAATCCCGTATATCGGCATTGGCGTTAGATCAAACTGTTACTCTTCCGGGATATCTTAATCCGGAGGGAGTAGCCGCTACTTTTCAACAATCCCACGCCGCAGTCTGGGCCAGCGATTTGGAAACCTTCGGTGTGGCTCCGGTGGAGGCTTTGGCCTGTGGCTTGCCGGTTATCATACCCCATTGCGGTGGTCCGGCCGATTATATAAATGATGAAAATGGAATCATGACACCACCCGGCGACCAGGAATCCCTGACCGGCGCCATGCTTCGCCTCCAGAACAGGATTTTAAGATATAACAGGAAAAATATTCGTCAGTCGATTCTGTCGTATTGCGGAGAACAAGCCTTTGTTTCCCAAATTCAGGCGGTGGGTAAAGCGCTGATTAAAAACGTTTAAGCTTCGGAAGTTGTCGGCGATTCCTTCGGTATATAGCAGTAAAATATATTTCCGGTAGGTGAATTAGGTTTGACCCCAACTTCAGCGCCGTGAGCGGTGGCAATTCGTTTGACAATAGCCAGTCCCAGGCCCCGTCCCCGTTTTTTCCCTTTTTCCAACTGGATGCTCCGGGTAAATACAATATCCCGCTGATCGGCGGGGATCGTGTTACCATAATCCCGAATCTCCAGCCGAACCCAGTCGCCGTCCTCCCATAGAACCACATCAATCTTTTTTCCCATGGCCGCATATTTAATTGCGTTACTGATAAAATTCTTGGGTACTTCCGATAGAATGGGATTGATATTCACAACCAGGGAATCCGGCACTTCCAGGTTCAAGTTCATTTCCGCGCCTTTCAGCAGCATCGTGAATTCGCTGCTGATTTCCCGGATCATCGCCGCCAGGTCGGTAGGCTCCCGAACGATGTCTTCTCCCAGGGATACTCGGGAGAGCGTGGTGGCATTATTAATAACTTTCAATAGCGTTTCACTGCTATCGGAGATCAATTTCAGGAATTCATTGTCCGGTTGTTCGGCAGTCATCATTTCCGTCATCCCGGCGATCACACCAGCGGGATTTTTCAGGTCATGAGTGATGACATCGAGCAGCAACTCTTTCATATTGTTGGTCTGTTGAAGTTGACCGGATAAATGACGGTATTTCTTTTCCGAGGCAATAATGGCATCTTCGGCTCGTTTGTGTTGGATTGCATTGGCAATCTGGTTGGAAACGAACTCCAGCATTTCCACGTCTTTCCCCGAGTACAGACCCGGTGTGTCATAACTCTGTACGACAATCACACCGATGACTTCCGATTCCAGTTTCAGAGGAACACCCAGCCACTGCTCCGAAGCGGTGCCGATCAGCACAATGTCACCACTGGCTACCATCTTATAAATTCCGTCCTTATCAACCAGTAGCGATTTTCCGGTACGGATTACATATTCTGTGAGTCCCTGTCCCAGCGGTTTCGGATCGGGGCAACTGTCGACTTCATCCACAAAATAGGGGAAGGATAACATCTGCGTTTCCCGGTTAAAAAAGGCAATGTAAATATTCTTGGTATTAATCACGCTACTGAGCAATTCATGAATCATGGCGAAGAGTTCTTTCAGCGACATGGCTGCGCTGTCGGCGTTGGCAATCTGATAAAGAATACTTGTTCGGAGATTATTGGACAGAAGCGCATCCTGCATCTCTTTTCGTTCCGTGATATCAATAGAGTATTCGATTACCTGATGAATTTCCCCGTCCTCGGAAAAGATGGGAAAACAATGGACTTCCATGTTTCGCGGATTGTAGTGAGAATCATAATGTATATGTTCTACAACCACGGATTTTTTCGATTCCAGAACCATGCTCAGGGGACAGGGATGCTCCCGTCCGCTACAGGGAGTATCCAGGTGATGAGATACCTGATGACAAGTGGTCAATAGTCCGGGGCTTAGATCCTTGGCCGGTGTATTGGCCATGGCAATCGAATAATCGGCCACATTGATTACAAAAAATGGATAGGTCAGGGATTCAATCACCGATTCCAGGAATTCTTTCTGTTTCCTGACCGCCGCTTCGGCTTCGACCCGCTCGGTTAAATCCTGAGCCACATACACCACACCGATGACATCATTTTGAGCATTACGGAATGGAGCGGCGCCTACCCAGACTGTGACAGTGGATCCATCCGACCGGATGTATCGACACTCGCAGGTCGATAATTCTTTATTTTCCAGGACGGAAGCGGGCGATATCCCATCCTGATCCCGGGGATCCATAACGATCGATAGCGGTTTCCCCTCCAGGTCGCCCGGTTGATAACCCAGCAGATTCAAGGTGGCAGAATTCACCTGGCGGATGACCGGGTTCGGATCTGCTTCAACAACCATAAGCGATTCACCCATGGATTCCAGGATGTTTTTCAGATTATCCTTGGAGATTGTGGTTTCACTCAAACTCTTGATTGTATTCCGGCCATTATCCACGACCAGGAAGGTATAGAGCGCTCCCAGAAAAAATATCAGTCCGGTAAAAATCATTACCAATTCTGCCTGGTTCATTACAAAAGCAACCAGGGCGACCATATAACCGATCATAAATAAAACGGTCAGACCTATCAGGAGTCGCCAGCGGCGGTGGAAAACCTTCCCCTGAACCAAAGCCAGCAGGGAACGCGTGGTACGGACACTGAACGCGAGGAACCCTAATCCCAACAGGATCAGGATTGCGCTTATCAGTTCAATGCCGTTCAATGGAGTATTCCTTTCAGGTTATGCGTATTTTTTGATGGCAGTCAATAAGTCGTTTTGCCGTATTGGTTTTGTTAAAAAATCATTACAGCCGGCTTCCAGAGCGTTGTCCCGGTCGGTCGTAAATGCGTGGGCTGTCAGGGCAACAATCGGTGTATTTTTCCGGGCATCGTCCACTTTACGTAGCCAGCGGGCCAGATCCAGTCCGTCTTCATCGCCTTCCAGGGAAAAATCCAGAAGAATCAGATTAACCCTGCCGTCAGCCAATTGTTCCTTGGCAGAGGGTACGGAAGCTGCTAACCGGACTTCATAGTCTTTTCGTAGGAAGAAATGCATCAATTGTTGTGAAGTATGATCGTCTTCCACCACTAGGATGACGGAACGATCCGATTCAGTACGACTCATGCCAAATCCTCATGATTTTTTGTGTTGAGGGCTGTTTTTCCCCCGAGGTACCCTTTTGAACGTCAGGGTAAAGGTTGAACCTACCCCTTTCTCACTGAAAACATCAATATCCACGTTATTCAAACTGCAGTACCGTTTTACCAGCGCCATTCCCAAACCTACACCTTGATATTTCTTGGTATAGCCTTCACTTTCCTGGGAAAAAATAGTCCACATCCGACGCTGGTATTCTTCGGACATGCCGATTCCGGTGTCACTGATTGTTAACACGAGTCGATCCTTAACCCGTTGTATTTCAACCCGGATGCCGCCTTCCTCGGTGTATTTAATGGCATTATCCACCAGATTCATGACGGCTTGTTGAATGGAATAGAGGTCGATGTTTACCTGATCATTTCGCACCTTTGATTCGAAGTGCAGATACAGTTCTTTCTCCCCGGCCCTGGAATTCAATTCCCGAATAACCTGCTCCACAACGGACTTGAGTGATAATATCCGGGAATGCATCTCAAAGGCTCCCGCATCAATGGTAGATGCATCTAAAATCTCATGAATGGTTCGGATAATTCTGTTTCCGCTGGCATGAATCGAATCAAACATCTGGATCAGGTCCCGGGAAGCCCCTTCCCGGGTTTCAAATTCCACTACTTCCATGAATCCCAGGAGGGAATTCAGGGGCGTCCGGATCTCGTGACTCATATTCGCCAGGAATAGTGTTTTCACCCGATCCGCCACCCGCGCCTTGATCACGGCCGCTTCCAACTCCTCCTGATGCCGGACGGATTCCGAAATGTCGATTATTCCCACAACAATGGCCGGTTTACCGTTAAAAGTGGTCAGAGCTCCGTGAGTCATCGTATCCAGCACGGAACCGTCCTTTTTAATAATCCGGGTCCGTGTGGATATTTCATCCTTTTTTGTAGTAAGTATTTTTTTGGCTCGTTCCGCTGAAGCCGCCCGGTCGTCGGGATGAATAAATTCTATCAGCGGGCGCCCCAACAACTCATCATCTTTGTCATACCCCAGGTTTTCCACGGCATAGGGATTAGCCAGAACCAATTTCCCGTCCTGATGAATCACAATCCCCACGGGAGCGGAATTGATAATCGTTCGGAAACGCCGTTCGCTTTCCTCCAGTTTATTCAGCGCTTCCTTTTGTGAGGTAATATCGGCTTTTACGGCAACAAACCGGACAATTTCTCCATCCTGATCCATAACGGGAGAAATGGAAGCGGATTCCCAGTACAACTCCCCGTTTTTCCGTTTATTTAAAAATTCACCCCGCCAGGTTTGACCGCTTTTAATCGTGTCCCATAATTTTTTATAAAATACTTTCGGATGATGACCGGACTTGCAGACCCTGGGATTTTTTCCTTTGACTTCTTCAAGGCTGTAGCCCGAAATCCGGGAAAAAGCCGGATTGGCATAAATAATTCTTCCCTTTGTATCGGTTACCACAACCGATTCGGCACTCTGTTCGATAGAGGCCTGTTGAATCAACAGTAATTCTTCGGTTTTGGCCCGGTGAAAGGCACCGCTCACCTGGCTGGCCACCGCTTCCAAAACTCGTAAATCTTCATTTCCGTACGCGCCCCGGTCATAACTCTGCACCGTAATAAAACCGATCGGGTCTTCATTCCATACGATAGGAGCAAACATGAGGGACATGGAGGGACGATCCATAAATCCAAAGGCCGAAATGGAATCAATATTCGGTTTTTTCCGACGATTTTCCAGAATAGATTTTCCCTGTAATATAATTTGATGTTTCATCGTCCCGTAGGGTTCCGCACCGCACGATACGGGTACCGGGTGTGAGCTCCCCACCGGTGTATCTTCATTATAGAGACCATTCATCTGTTCTTTTTCCCAATCCAACTCATAAAGTCCAAACGCGTGATAATGGTAGATGGACCGGAATTCTTCTGCGATAATGGGTCCCACTTGCTGGAGGGACAGACGTATCGTAAGTCGTTGGGAAATACGCCGGAGGCATTCCTGAATAACATTGGCCCGTTTCCGCTCCCGGATATCCCTGATGATACCGGTAGCCAGCCAGCGGTCTCCGTGACGGTAGGCGGAAAT
>JAADFQ010000088.1 GCA_013152835.1 FCB group bacterium | reverse complement strand
TGAATTCCGCGTAGCACATTTTTCATGGAAACCGAGATATCATCCTGGACAAAATCAACCTCGATCCCTGCTTCGCGATATAATTGATTATTATATAATTCGATATAATCACCCCGAAAATCATGAAAGATAGTTGGAGGAGTGATTCTTTTTACACTTGGTAATCTTGTGGATTCGACAATCATTGTTATCCCAAAATCAAACTGGCATCCACACGATTAATGAACCGGATTCATGAAATGGGTCCCCGAAAGGAAATCTTTGGGTCCTCAGAATTTTTAACTGCCCTTTCTTCTCTAATTTTTTTAATTCGGTTAAATACCCCGATAAATAACCTCTCGAAGTATGATACTGATAGGCTAAATAATCATAAAGATTATCTTGTTGATAAAACTCTTCGATTGGTTCATGATGCACAACAATTTTAGGTTTTTGTGATAAAAGATAATTGAGGAAAGGTCTGAATTGAGATCCAACCTGTTCAAGCGCACCTACGGTCAATATACCAGATTCCGGTACCAATTTGAAATTGTGATCGGGATTGAGCATATCAAACTTTTTACCGGTAATATTTGGGTACTTATCATGGATCAGTTTCAAAATCTTTTGCGATGAATCCACCCAATCAAGACCGGCCATTTCCATTTCAGGGAAAATTCTATTGAGTTGATATAAGTATTGGCCAGTTCCGCACCCAAATTCATAAACGACATTAACATTTCTAAAATAAGTAAAAGCTGATTGCAATATCAACAATGAATATAGTTTATCCAATATATTAGGGTCTTTCGGACATATATAATCTTCTTTTCCCCTGATTAAATCATAAGGCCTAAGATATTTTGGTTTAAGATTTTGAATTGAGACACCACTTTCAAGACACAGTTTTAAGTTTTCCTCCCATCCGTCCTGGAATGCAACTTTGTTTTCTTTCGTAGAACGTTTCCGAAGTCTATTTGCTATCAGAACTAATACCTTATGAATATGATTATCCCTATCTTCTTTCGAAGGGTATTCATATGAAAGATCGGATTCTTCAAGAATAATTTTACCCTCTGGATGGATATTTGATGGTTCTATACCCCATACCGCACATAATTGGTTTAATTGGATCTTGATTTCTTGAGATTTAACCAGAGAATTCATCTTATTCAATAATCGCACGATATTCTTTTGCTTTTACGGATTTTGTAATGGACGTCTGTTTTATGGTCTGATCAAAAAAGGAATTATTTCGATACACACTTTGGATATAATCCATTTCTCCAGCAGATAGATCGGGTAAATCAAGTGTTTGCACATTTTCTATTACCTCTGTTGAATTCATCATTCCAGGTATGACGCTGGATACTGCCGGATTCGAATAACAGAATGCTAAAGCTAATTGGGGAAGCGTTCTGTTTTTATTTTCGTTTAATGGTGAAAATAAATTCGTCGCTTGAGCCCACCTTTGGATCTGAGCATGTGGCCAATTCGCCCGGTGATCAGGCGGCGTAAATAGCTCCTCTCCTGTATATTGTCCTGTTAAAAAACCGAAGCATAGCGGTGTACGAACAATGACAGCCACACCTTTTTCTGAACAGAGATTAAACAGACCGATTTCTTCGGCTCGTTGGTCGATTAAATTATAGTTTACCTGAATGGCATCAAGATGGTAAGTGGTTAGAATCTTCATTCCATCTACCGGAGATCGCAAGGAAATACCAAAATACCGAATCTTACCTTCCTGAACCTTCTTCTCAAAAAATGTAAAAATATTATCCAGATCTAAACTGATTACCTCTGGACTGTGTAATTGATATAAATCAATGTAATCCGTTTTTAATCGCGTCAGACTGTTTTCCAAAGCCCGGTTTAGATAATCTATAGAAAAGTCCTGCGGCATGTAAAATCCCGTATGCGGCAGGGTCCCCCCCTTCGTGGCGATAAATATCTGGTCACGCTTCCTTCCAAGCGCTTTTCCAAGAATCGCTTCACTATGACCATCACCATAAAGATCAGCTGTATCAAAAAAGTTGATACCCTGATCGAAAGCTGTTTTTAGTGCTTTAATAGATACTCGGTCATCCACCGGACCGTAAGACGTTCCGCTAAGCCCCCAGGTTCCGAATCCCAGTTCCGATACCTTTTTGCCTGTATTTCCAAATAAGCGATACTTCATAACCGAATCCCATTCTTTGAATGATAATGGTCGATGAACCAGTTAATTGTATTCTTTAATCCCGTCTTGAAGGGTGTATAGTCGAATTTTGAAATCGATAGAAACCGGGAATTATCGGTATTTCTTCGATGGATTCCATTCGGCTTATCCGTATTGAAGTATAGACGAGCCTGATCAATTTCTAGCAGCGAACTAATCTGTTCGGCTATCTCCTTAATGGAACGTTCCTCATTTGTACCGATATTAAGGAACTGTTCTTCATCATAATGATCCAAACACCACATACTGGCCCTGGCCATGTCACGGGAATACGTGTATTCGCGAAGTGGAGTACCGTCGCCCCAAACTTCCAATCTATCCTGTGTATCTTTTTTTTCATAAAAGCGACGGATCAGTGCTGCCAACATGATAGATTCATCATACCGATAATTCATATTCTCACCAAATATTCCGTTGGGAACAAATCCGATCACATTCATACCGTATTGCCGACGATAGGCTCTGACAGCCGGATCTAAAAGACGCTTGGCAAAAGCATAACTGGCATTATTGGAATGAGGCATACCATCATGAATATATTCTTCTTTCAAGGGAATCGGAGCTTTCTGCGGATACATCCCGACAGACAGCGACAAAACGACTTTTTTCACACCCAGTTTCAATGCCGAATCCAGTATGTTAAGATTCATTAATATATTATCACGAAGAAGAGTGGCTGGGAATTTTTGACTATATGCGATTCCACCACTTTTGGCTGCATATTGCATGATAGCATCCGGTTGAAATGCATTTATCAGTGAATTGGTTTGATCAGCTTGTGTCAGATCACAATCTATCGAACTGACGAAAAAAAATTCTCTACCTGGAAACTCATTTACAATTTGTTTTAATCCGGTTCCAAGTAATCCACTTCCTCCCGTTACCAGAATTCGTTTATATGCCATCGGTATTCCATAATTCACTAATTTTGTTTACCAGACCCTTGGTATCGATAAAATAATCTTTCCGGTATTCGTTACGACGTTTATTCCCCAATAAAAAAGCATCCGGAGGGCCAATCCGAACCAGTTGAACTGGTGAATTATATTCCGCTTTCCATTGGGCAATAGCACTCCATAAGCCTCCCTGCGGTAAATGTTCCTCAATTACAACGAAAACATCTGACAATTCCGCTTCCGACTCCAGACATTCGAAATCTAAAGGTTTTATTGTGTGAACCTGGTATGCTTTGGGGAAGATGCCAGATTGATTCAAAATATCTACGGCATTGACCACTTCGTTTGCAACTTCACCCGTACTGAACAGCGTTAGTTTTTCACCGGGACGCAATAAGCGACATTGCCCTAATCGTATTTCCTCGTCAGCGATATATGTCGGTTCGCCATATCGTCCAACGGTCATATAAGAAGGTGAATCTAACTCAATCAATTGCGGTAACAGGGCTGCCAATTCAGTTTTATCACCGGGGAGAACTACCGTCATTCCCGGGATAGCACTCATCAGGGCAACATCATCCATTGCATGATGGGAAACGCCACTTTGTCCGTATAATAAGCCGCGCCCGGCCCCAACGATTAGAACGGGTAATTGCGGATATCCGATACAATAACGAATCTGTTCAAAAGGACGGGCAGTGGCAAAGGAAGCGATGGAGTAAGCTACCGGTTTAAAGCCCTCGACGGCCAGGCCAGCTGCGGCGGCCATCATCTGGGCTTCAGCTACACCGACATTAATAAACCGGTTCGGAAATGTTTCATCAAAAGAAGTGAACAATTGATACCCAAGATCACCCGTAAGTAATAGGATACGTTCATCCTGTAGGGCACAATCGAATAGCGTATCTGCAAATGCTTTCCTCACGTCACAACTCTTCCACCAGGGAATTGCAATCCAGTTGCTGTTTTGCTAATAATACTTCATGAGAAGATGGTGTCCGGTAATGCCATAAAATGTGGTCGCTCAGAAAATCCAGACCCTTCCCCGGATCTGTATGGGCTACGATTACAGAAGGACGATCTTGTTTGATATTGGTGGATTGGAAGGCCTCGAATAACTCCGAATTGGAATGACCATCGCATTCCAACGTTGTCCAGCCAAACACACCGAATTTTTCTGCAATATTTGCCTGTCCCAGGATGTCTTCCGTATATCCAATTGATTGGCTACCATTATTATCAACAATTACGATTAGATTATCCAGTTTATTAGCAATGGCAAATTGCGCTGCCTCCCACGTACTTCCTTCATTACACTCTCCATCGCTTATCAGGACAAAGACGCGTGAGGATGAATGATTTAATTTCAAGGCATACGCCATTCCAGTTCCAACGCCTAACCCGTGCCCCAAACTACCAGATGACCAATCCAATACCTTTAGCATATGTTTACAGGGATGACTAGGTAACGGGGAATTACTTTGACCATAGGACTTGAGCAGAGTCTTCGGAATAATTCCAACATCCGCTAATGTTGCATACAAAGCCGAGGCAGCATGTCCTTTACTGAAAATGAAACGATCCCGATGAGCATTAGCAAAATTCTCTACATCATATTTTAACACTCCATTAAACAAGGTGACCAAAATATCCACACAGCTTAACGCACCTTTAACATGACTCTCTTTTGCGTCATGAGCCATTTGAATACAGGTTGCGCGAATCTGACGTCCTTTCTGGTTCAAATCCATATTTAGCACGGCCGGGGAAGCTATTTCTACTGTCATAAGATTAGCTGCGGATTTCCGCATTAGCTTGCCCTGATTCTATTGCCTGGTGGCCGTTTTTTGCATATTGATCATGATATCCGGCCAGAACACTTAATTCTTGAAATGCTTTTGTGGGTTTTTTATATCGTTCGCCTACCAATGGTTTGTAATCCATGTTCGGATCATAAAAAACGACCTGGCTCCCGTTGAATTCGAACCGGAATGGTACATGAATTAACGACGTTAATTTTCGCCTTACGGCATCCTGAGCTTCTTTAGGGACAAAGAGGAGCATAAATCCGCCACCACCTGCACCGGAGAGTTTTCCGCCCAACGCACCGGCAGAACGTGCCTGTTGATAAATATCATCAACAATAGGATTACTAATCAACGAACTGAAAGAACGTTTGACTTGCCAAGCCTCATGCAGCAATTTCCCAAATTCTTGAAGATCCTGGCCGCTGCTTAATATCGACATCCCCTCATTGACCAGATCATTCATGATTCGCATTTGACGTTTTCGTTCTGAAATATTCTTTACATAGCTTTCTGCTACATTAGAAGCTGTACGCATAATCCCAGTATAAAAAAGCATGAGTTGATCATTGAATTCAGCCATTCTCTCGCTGGGAATAATCATAGGATTCACAATGATTTCACTATTCTGTAAAAATTGGATATGATTCAATCCACCGTATGCAGCCGCAACCTGATCCTGTGACCCCACTGTGTCACGAACCAATTGTTGTTCAATGGTTATGGATTCTCTGGCCAATTGCATTTTATTCGGCATAATTCCTTTTAACGCATAAAGCGCATTGAGGAGACCCACGGTAAACGATGAACTGGACCCCATACCGCTCCGTGCTGGCAAGTCACCATCGTGATTGATTTCTACGCCCTCATGTATATTTAGAAATTTCAATGCTTCCCGAGCCGTTGGATGTTGGATTTCATTCAGCGTAGTACAATTTTCAATTCGAGAATAACGGATCGCATATTTATGTTCAAAAAACGGGGGAAGTTTTCGGCACATGATGTAACAGAATTTATCGATTGATGTAGAGAGCACTGCGCCGCCATGTTGAAGATACCATTCCGGGTAATCAGTTCCGCCGCCCAGAAAAGAAATTCGATAGGGTGTTCTACTAATAATCATAACCTTCCCCTTAAACTTGGGGTTGAGAAAAATTTTTCACTGGATCGATAAGATATGGGCGTACCAATATCAATGAACGAGGAAGAAATTGTGTATGCAAAAAAGGCTTTTCGTGTCCAGGCAGGAAAAAAATCACGCTCTATAGAAAAATTCTTACCGATTTTATACCCAGTGAACCAATCTGTCGAAATTAAATAGACCCCTGTATTGACCCAACCTGCGGCTACCGATTGCTTTTCACGGAATTGAGTTATCTGTCCCTGTTTCCCAAATTCCACATTTCCATATGCAGAACCGGATTTTCGGTAAGAAACGATAATCCCACCTTCAGCGCTCCTGAATCGCAGGAACGAATAAAATGAAATCAGGTCAAATGGAACGAACGAATCACCGTTTAAAATAAGCAGATAATTCGTATCAATATGTTGAATCGCCGGCAGAATTGCTCCTCCCGTCCCCAGCGGTTTTGATTCAATCGAATAGTCTATTGCCAGGGATTGGTATCGCGTTCCGATGGATTGTATAATTTGTTCGGAACGATAACCAACACAGAGTAAGGTGCGGTTAAAACCAAAACCAACCAGTTGTTCAAGGAGAATCGATAGAAAAGGTTTTCCCTTCACAGGTGCCAGTACTTTGGGCCGATCGGACAAAACTGGTCGCAACCTGGTTCCCAATCCTCCCGCCAGAATAACCGGTGTAATTTTTTGCCGGATGTCAAATTCCTTTTGCAACGTGTCACCTAAATATTCTTATATGGGTGTCTTCCCAACATCTTGTATCCTTTGATCAATTCTTCGATTCCTTCATCTAGTGTGATTTGGGCTTTAAAACCAATCTCAGCCAAACGTTTATTGGAAACGATATAGTTACGTTTATCCGGGTCACTGCCTATTTCGGAACAGTGAATAAAAAATCGGGGAATATGGTTTTTAATTGTCTGAGCCAGCTCTTCCTTCGATAAATTGGCATCATCCAATCCCACGTTAAAAGGTCGTCCGATCATCCTTTCCCGATGTTCGATGCAAAATAAAAAACAATCTGCTACATCCCGAATATGGATGTAATTCCGCTTAAAGTCTTTTTCAAATAGTATAATGTAACCATCAGTTATTGCTGTGTATACAAAATGATTAACCAATAAATCCAGTCTCATTCGCGGTGACATACCAAAAACAGTAGCTAATCGTAAAGTTATAGTATTGGGACTCTTTAATAGGTGTGATTCAGCCTCGACTTTGGTCTTACCATAGAGTGATATGGGTTCTAAAGGTGTTTCCTCTGTACAATAAACACTTCCTGTTTTTGTACCGTACCCGCTGTTGGTCGTTGGATATACAATTAATTGATCCGAGCTCCTTAACTCATCCAATGTCACAACAGCGTTATAATTAGTGGATTTTGCCACCTCAGGATCCCGATCGCAGGCTGGTGCTCCTACCACCGCTGCCAGGGGTATGATCACATCGGCGGATTTCAACAATGGCCGTAATTCAACCGGATTCCTGGCATCGCCAAACTCGAACAGGAAATCGGAATTATAACACAAATGACGGAGATGAGCTTCTCCATAGATTAGTTTATCCAGAACAGTAACCCGATAGCCTGCATGTAACAAGCTTTCTGTTAATATCGAACCAATGTAACCGGCTCCTCCGGTGATCAGTATTTTTTCCATAATCCTTACGGTAATTTCCTGTGGTTAACCAAATATCTAAACTTCGGCCAATGTTCTCTCTATCTTCTCCACAAGTTCCAGGGCGGCCTCATTTTCCGGTTCCAGATCCATAACCTGATTCAGATACAACAGGGTTTCTTTGGTCATTCCGGCTTCAAGACTTAGTTCGGCCATGGTCAGAATCGTGGGGATATCGTCGGGGTGTTTTTTTAAAATTGTATCCAGGACCTTAACGCCGTTTTCATAATCTTCCTTGGCGACCAGAATTTCCCCGTAATTCCTTTGAGCTTCCACCATTTCAGGATTGCATCTGATCGCTGATACAAATAATTTTTCCGCACCTTCCAGGTCGCCATTATCCGCCGCGATCATTCCCGACAAATTAAACGCACCGGCATGACCGGGCTGTTTTTCCAGCAATTCGTTTAATGATTTAAGACAGGTTACCGTGTCACCCTCCTGGTAAGCACAAAGAGCCAATCCGAATAATCCCTCTGCTTCCGCATCATCCCGAAGTGCTTTCTCGTACATCTCGCGGGCCATAATGAAGTTTTGGTGACTTAAAAAGGATTCAGCCAACTCCAGATTCGATTTCATATCTCTTCTCCTGTTTCCTTTACCATGGTTTCTTGATTTGTTTCTGCGAATTGTTCCAATAAGGAAAGATGCAAATCCTGATCCAGCCGGGATTCTTTATTCTCGGTTTGAATCTGGACATATATTTCCTCACGATAAATTGGAATACTTTCCGGTGCTGTAATACCGATTTTTACTTTTCCTTTGGCCGTTTTCATCGGTTGGATCAGAATATCATTTCCGATCCTGATTTTTTCACCTGACTTCCTTGTCAATATTAACATATGAATTCTTTCCGATCAGGCCGGGATCAATGGATATTCAATTGACAAATCGCGACGATCCAGAATGGCCTGATATGCAGATAAGGTGTTTTTATGAATCAAAATGGGAGCCCTGAGATTTACCGTTAGCGTGTTTTTTTCTGCGTTCACTTTTACAACAACATATGAATCCACATCCTCCCGGTTTGAAGTGCCTATCTTCTTGAATTCCATAACGGGAATATCGATTGTCTGGTAGATTGATAAGAGTTGGGTATTGATTATCAATAGATTGACTTCAGGCTCGGCTTTGGATATGAGTATATGGAAAGGCGGGAAATCCTTTACGGACGCTATGACGAACTGACTTAGATGTTCGAATCCAGGTAAGCCGAATTTAAAATGAGCCCGGGAAAAAACTTCGATTTCGAAATCCCACCCCAGATTCGGTAAATGATCCGGTTCCATAGGGAGCGGTAGTGGACTGGTTTGTGGTTGTGTCATTTAATGAACTCCATAATATTGAGTTGCATTGCTCTAGATGTTGTCATTAAGGCTGCCTGATATGCCATTTCACGATTATTGTATTTTGTCATGGCTTCCGCCAGGTCCGTATCCTCTACTTTAGAAAGATACCCGGCCAGATTCACATTTGCCGCCTCTAAATGCTGCTGAGAAAGGTCAAGTTGATTCGTAATTGATCCCAAAGCCGTTGAAAGAGCATTTACACCATCGGCAGCGTCATCCAGATCACTCATGGCTGTTTGAATTCCACTGGTATCGCCGGTTTGTAAGGCATCCCGAAGATCAATAAGCGCACTAAAGAGTCCGGTGGATTCCAATTGGCTTCCAGTAACGTTGATTTCTACACTCAATGATTCTCCTATCTGGCGAGTCATAGTCGTGGTGTTCCCATTATACGTGACGGTCGTCCCATCAAATTCAAAGGGTGTCACACCCTGGGTCAAAGTCCCGGCAAAAATATTCCGGTTCAGATACGATTTATTGGTCGTGGCCACAACATCTTCGATGATCTGGTTCACATTATCGGCAAGAATGGATCTGATACCCGAGCTGGATATATCGGCGCCTTGAATTCCTAATTCTTTCCCGTTCATGACATAGCCCCGAAGATCATCCAGGGAAGTCAGACTTTCATTAATCCATGATTTTGCACTGTCGATATTCTTCAAATACTGTTCATTCCTGGAGATAGCCTGTCGGAAACGAGTTCCCTGAAGATATTTCTCCGGATCATCACTGGCTTTTGTTACCCGCTTGCCGGTAGCAATCGATGATTGAATCGTATCCATCGATCCGCGCAATGTGTTAATACTCTGTAATAAACTCCGAGTAATCATGGATTGTGTGACTCTCATTCCCGTTCCTCCCGGTTTGTCCAATTTTTCATGCTACACCATGTTTAGAATTGTTTTGGCAAAATCATCGATTGCATTCACCATCTTCGCTGCCGCCTGATAACCTTGTTCGAACTGAAGCAGATTGGTCATTTCCTCATCGATGGAAACTCCGGACGTGGCCTCCATCTGATTTTCTAGACTCTGAATAACTTTTGACTGATTGGTTTTGGAAAAGTCGGCATTCTGAACATCCTGTCCAATCTGTCCGACCAAAATTGTATAGAATTCACCTAATGTCACTGAACCGGGCATACTTGTGTTATCCCGAAGAGCCGCAATCGACAGGGCAATATCTCCGTTCCCCGGATCGCCGGACGTTGTGGCCGTTGCAATATAGGATGAATCAGATAAAATTTCCGCCGAGACGGAAAAATCACCCGCCCCGGTAATGTCGGGATTAAAGAAATTGGTTCCGGTATTACCGGATAAATCATATCCGGATGAGTGAATACTGTTGACCATCGATGAGAGACTTGTCGCCAGGGTATTCAGATCGGCCAGATAGCTGTTAATGCGTTGATTATGATTCGTGAGCTGGCCTCCCAGTTTTCCGGTTTCGATCCCCAGCACTTTATTGCCTTCCGAACGCCTGATTTGTACTTGGGTATATCCGTTGGTGGTAGTGACTTCAGATTCTAGCTGATAGGCAGAATTACGTGAAACCAGTATCTGGCCACCGGAGGAAACCACCACTGACTGATCACTGTTTTCCATAATATTGATATCCAGGAGGTTGGATAGCTTACCCAGCACAATATCCCGCTGGTCTAACATATCGTTATCCTGATTTAACTGGATATTTTTATTCAGGTCGGCAAGTTGAGTCAGATATTGATTGGTTTGGCGTACCGTATCCTGAATTTCTTCCCGAATCTGAGTTTTCAGAGCTTTGATATCTCCATGGACACGATTAAACCAATGAGCAATGGATACGCCTTTGTTTCGGAGAATCGTTCTTTGGGGCTGGGATTCGGGATTATTTGCCAAATCTTCCCATCCATTCCAGAATTCATTCATCAAATCAGTTAACCCGTTGGAATTTCCGGTTCCGAAAATTCCTTCTACCCGGGACAGGATCTGTTCATCCATGTTATACTGTCCCATACGTTCATTTTCCATATACAACTGATCTTCAACAAAACGTTGACGCATACGAACAATATTGTTTTCCGTCAGTCCCCCATTAATCCGGCTGAAACCAATGGAATATCGGGTCATGTCCACCCGCCTCCGCTTATATCCTTCCGTATTCATGTTGGCGATGTTTCGGGAGGTTGTATCCAGAGCCGACTGATAGTTCAGGAGTGAATGACGGGTTACGTTGGCCATTTCAATAATTCCCATGTCAAATCCTGTAATCTATGACTTGTGTCGCTATTTCGCGGGAATCCACGGTTCCCTGCGGGGTATATGTTGAAGGAGCATCGTCATTCACGCTGAGGAATAATTGGACCATTCCGTGGACATGATTAAGGGATGTATTTAACAGGAGATCATTTTCCTGATTCAGGCTCACCATCGTATTCAAGGTTTGGTGAATCTGTTTCCGGATATGCCTCAGTTGAGTATGATAGGGTTCGGGAGCAACTTCGATCAGGTCAACCAGGGTTGGCGAATCGGCTTCAATATTCTTTGCGATCGCTATGGATTCTACCAGTCGTTTACGGTGTTTTTCAGCCCCTTTTGCCTGTTGCAGAAGTTGTTGTTCATCTCCGACGCATATTCGCAGGGTATCCAAATCACCCAATATAATGTTATCCTGTTTCTCCCGAATAACGGCAATCATTCGGCTATAGATCACCGACTCTTTTTCCAGTGCGGTTACCAGAGGATCATATAAATCCTGATCAAAATAGAATTGATCTGTCATTTATTGTCCAGGGTTAATCCGCTACTGATGGCATCTATCTGCATTTCAGACAGTTTTAGTATCGAATCTGTATCCGGCAGTTCACTACCATTGCTTAACGCACGGTAAATCATTTCTGAAATACCGGTTCCTCCCTGGTCCGCCATCGATTGGGCAATAACGGAACTGAACATCATGGAAGAAAGTGTGTTTTTTGAGCCCATCAATTCACTTTTGGGAACGGTTTTTTCCATTGATCTCACCAGGAACGTGAGAAATGTCGCTTCCAGGTCGCGACTGGTCTTCTTCAATGCCAGGTCGCGGGCTTTTTCTTCCCGGGGGATTTCCCGCCCTTCATGCAGGGGTCGATGTGTCTTTACATTCAAAGACGTTGGGAGTTTCGCCTGGATGTTATCAATGGGATTCATCACATAATGATCAATTTTGCATTCAGGGCACCGGCTTCCTTGATGGCTTGGAAGATGGCGATTGTATCCCGTGGTTTAAGACCCAGTTGATTTAGAGCCGAGGCCAATTCACTCACGCTTGTTGTTGCCGGAATAACACCTGTGGAACCAGCTTCTTCATCAACCGTGGTTTCCGTTATGGGAACGACAACCGTTTGACCAGCGTTGCTGAAGGAAGCCTGAGGTTGAGAGATAACCGGACGCTGGGAAGTATGAATGGTCAGATTGCCGTGAGCGATCATGATTTCGTCGATTTTCACATTTCCCCCGGCTACCACAGTTCCGGTTCGTTCATTGATAACGACCCGGGCTTCACGATCGGGTTCAACCCGCAGTGTTTCTACGCTGGCAATAAAGAAAACGGCTCCATCCTGGCTCTGAATGGAATCCGGCAGGGATAATTCCACAACTCCGGCGCTTACCGGCCGGGCAAATGTCTTTAACCCCAACAATCCGGAAGGATTTGATTGTAATCCACTGAAGGTGACATTAACCTGTTCGGCGATTTTTGTTGCGGTGACAAAATCAGGATCCCGCAAGAGCAGACGAACCGGTTGAGTCAAATCAAAATTCTGATTGGCCATGGTTGATTCCAGGGTCGCTCCGTTGGGAATTCGTCCTACAAGGGCATGATTCTTACGGACTTTTTCTCCGGCACTGGTTTCGATATTATATCCACCGATGGACACGGGTCCCTGGGCCTGGGCAAAAAAGGAACCATCAATCCCCAACAACGGCGTCATAAGCAGAATTCCGCCCTCCAGGCTGGAAGCATCGCCCATCGATGATACCGTAACATCGAAGGAACTGCCGGCCCGACCAAAAAGCGGTGTTTTAGCGGTAACCATAACCGCAGCCACATTGCGTGTTCTCAATTGTTCCTTCGGAACCGTAATCCCGAAACGCTCCAACATATTGGAAATTGTTTGAACCGTGAATACCGCCCCACGCGAACTGGAAGATCGATCGCCTGAACCATCCAAACCAACCACCAGTCCATATCCAATCAATGGGATTTGCTGGGCATTTTCGACTGATACCAGGTCTTTAATACGTACCTGACCAAAACAGATGGATAATATCAATACGCTGATTAGAAATCGGGATTGAAGATTTGATTTCATAGTGATTTCCCGGCTATGGCTAAACCAATCAAACCCAACATAATCGTCGTAGTTGTAAGGCGTTGGAGTTTCCCTTGTTTAACAATTTTATCCTTAAAATTGTCTTTTTTATAAATAATCTTGGCATCGGCAATATTGTATGAATAAACCGTATTGTTTGTACCGATATCTCTGCTCCTGACCAGCCCCTCCAAATGCATCCGGTTTTTTTCGCCGTTCACTTCAACAATACGTTCCCCTTCAATTCTCAGCATTCCGTTATCCAGTTTATCAATAATCGTTGCGGTAATTTTTCCTGTTAACTGATCTTTTTGCTGCGTTCCCGCAGATCCGTTTTGTGAATTTGCCAGATCGGTCGTGGCACCGAATAAGGGTAAAAAGGAGGTCAGATTTCCGGTAACGCCTCCGTTGGCGGAGGCACTGGTCTTTTGTGTGCTGTTGACTTTGCTTTCCTGGGCTGCATTGGCTGTTTCGGCTATGATTACCATGACCACATCCCCGATGTTATGCGCCTTTACATCGGCGTACAGGGAGTTGGCACTTGTGTTCATCGATTGCCCACAAAGCAGCACGGACAACAGGATGAAAATGATGAATTTTTTCATAATATCCTCAAGGTAACTCCACCACGACTAAATCCGGCGATTTCACAATCCCGGTAAGCCTCTTGCCAGTGCTCGGACAGAGAACATGAATCTGTTCTCCCAACTTTCCGTCTTTTTTCGATATCCCGCTGGTTTCCAGCACCAAATCACCGGCTATGATTTGGATACGCACCGGACTTTCTTTCCACACAACCGGTGGTTCACGTAAATATTTCTTCATCAGGATCCTTCCGGCCGGAATGACCCTGCTACTGACTAAATCCCCTATTTTTTCATGGGGGTCAACCAATTGCCGATACGAATCCGTAATTAATTGGTGTTTCACTATTAATTGATCGGAAGATATCGTTTGACGCCTGGGAATTCGCACTTTGGTTATCAGGACATCCATTTCGAGTCCCACTTTTATGGATATGAGGGACCGATCCAGTAATAGCTTTTTCTTCCGAACCTCTACCCAGACCGTTTGATAGCCAACATCTAACAGTGTACCAGTGGGCGTTACGGTTAAGGTGACACTGCCGGTATAGAACTTTGGTTTAATCGTATGCAAAATGGAAATATGAATATCATCCGGTGGTACCTTAAATTGTTGCGCAAAAGTGCGAATCAGTGCGGTTTCAATTTCAGGAGCGTCGATTGTTCCTCCAAAAATGAACCCGGTACTCAGCAGAAAGGATAAAATGAATCGCATGAATTCTACTTATTTATCTCTTTATATTATTAGCGATAGCCAACAGTTCATCCGATGTTTTCACCGCTTTTGAATTAATCTCGTATGCCCGTTGAGATACAATCAGATTAATCATTTCCTGAACCACATCCACGTTGGATTTTTCCAAATATCCCTGAAATATTGATCCAAAGTTTTCTTCGCCCGGCAGACCGAATACCGGTTCTCCGGAGGCTTCGGTGGCTTCAAATAAATTACCTCCCAAGGCTCGAAGACCGGCCGGATTCATAAACGTTACCAGTTCTATCTGGCCCACTTCTTCCGGTTCGGCCACTCCGGGATACGCCACTTTTACGATTCCATCTTCACTGATATTGACTGCCGATACCCCTTCGGGCACACTGATTTCGGGATAAAATTTCAGCCCGGATGAATTTACCAGCTCTCCGTTGGAATTGATCCGCAATTCCCCATCCCGCGTATAGGCATAGGTTCCGTCGGGTCGTTGGATTTGCAGAAATCCGCGTCCGTTAATGGCAATATCCAGTGAATTACCTGTTTCCTGAATCGCTCCCTGTGAAAAGGATCTGAAGGTGGAGACTGGTTTATTCCCCATCCCAATCTGGATTTCCGCCGGTTTCTCGTAGCCTTGTTGTCCTCCCGAACTACCGGATTGGATTGTTTCATAGAGCAGGTCCTGGAACTCGACAGTTGTCTTTTTATATCCGGTCGTATTCACATTCGCCAGATTATTGGCAATTGTATCCACATTCAGTTGCTGGCCCGCCATACCTAACGCTGCTGTACGTAATGCTTTGATCATTCTTAATCTCCTTGATTAGCGGTAACGACCGACATCATTCGCTGTTTTTCTTAGCGCATCGCCGATCGATTTAATCGCTCGCTGAGAACTTTCGAATTGTCGCTGTATTTCGATAAGGGTTACCAGTTCATTCACCGGATTGACGTTGGCACTCTCCAGATTTCCCTGTAAAATCATCGGACTATCCACATCATGCAGATTTTTATCTTCGGTGACAAACAGTGATTCACCAAATTTTTCCAATTTTTCCTGATCACTGACATCGACAATCCGCAGTATTCCGCGCAGCTCGTCATCGACATAGACTTCACCGGCGTGGGTTATCGATATTTCACCCTTGGATAAACCATCGGTTGTAACGAAAACCCGACCGCCATTTCCCAGTACATAATTACCGCTGCTGGTGATTAACGCACCGGAAGGATCAACCAGAAAATGTCCGTTTCTAGTCAAGGCATCCCCCCGGTCGGTTTCTACAACAAAGAATCCGTTTCCGGAAATGGCCACGTCCAACGGGTTGTCGGTCTGCGTCAATGATCCCTGGGAAAAATCAGTCAGCATGGAGAGCTTTTGTTTTACATCTGATTCATCCTTCAGAACTTCAGAGAACAATACATCCCGCTTGAACCCGTTGGTATTGACGTTGGCCAGGTTATTGGCAATAACATCATTTTTTCGCATGAGTCCGGCCATGTTGGCCATAAGTGATTTTAGTTCAATATTCATGATTTGGCATTTTTTGACATTTATAGTGCAAACTCAATGCCAGCAGGCAGCCAGATAGTCCACAACCGAATCGGGATGAATATCGGATAGCTTTCTATACCATATATTTTATTATTGTGTGACTTATCGTGTTATTGCCGGATAGCATTATCGAGAATGGAAAAAATCAGTCGGTAATAATGTGGAAAATTCCGGCGATGGAAGAAAATATTTCCGGCGTCAATCGGACGGAAGTTCCATCATGGAATACTCGTCAATATAGGGAATTGTCTGTGTTTTTTTCAGGGCAGTGATTTTCTGAGTTATCGCCTGTATTCGATTAGCGGATTTTAGAATCATCAGAAGATGTCGTTCGATGTTATCCGGTTGATTCATCCTCAGATTCGCCTGAGCCAGTTCGGCAGCTCCCATGATTGCAGTCAGCGGATTATTGATCTCATGATTTACCGTAACCACGATTTCACCAACTGCAGCCAGCCGTTCCTTTTCAATAAGTTTCTGTTGGGCTGCCTCCAGTTGGCGTAGTGTTTCCCGCAGTTGATCATTTTGAAGGCGAACCATATTGTGTAATTGAATTCGTTCCATCGCCAATGCTAAATAATTCCCCACCACTTGAAAATCGGCGTTCATTTCCATTAAGTATTGTCCCGGTTCATGATGGGAAAAATTCAGGACACCGGAGAATTCATCACGCGTCCATAAGGGAAGAGCGACAAAAGAATTAATTTGATGATCACGCCCCGCCCTTGATTTCTCAATGGACTCCAAAATAACCGGGGTTTTTTGCCGACAGATCCAGGAACTCAATCCATTGCCGGTATCAAATTCAGCTTCCGGAGCCAAATCAACGATTTGATCCCCATATTGATGAACGACAACCAGTTCTCCTGATTCCCGATCGCGTTCAAACAGGGTCGCCGCATCAAAAACCACTACCGAGCGGAGTAAATCCAGGATGGCTTCATAAATCGTATCCGGATCACTGATCTTCTGGAGAATAGTGACCGTTTCTGCCAACTGCCGGGTGGATAGCTGGGTCATGATTTCTGGTGATGAATTTCAATCAAGTTTTTTAAAAATGTTTTTTCATCGCTCTTCGTCAGCGGAATCCTGACAATAAACTGAGTCCCCTTTTTCTCGGTTACCTGAACATGAATATCGCCTCCCAGGGCTTGAATAATTTTTTTCGCAATGGATAGTCCCATTCCGGTATTACTTTGAAATGGATGTGTGGTAAAAAACGGATCAAATATCCGATCCAGAATTTTTTTATTGATTCCACCGGCATTATCGATAAACTGGATTTCAACCCATTTGTCCTTTTTTTCCTTCAAGCGGATCAGTACTTTTTTCTTTTCCGGCTTTTGCGCATCGGCCTTTGCATCCAGACTTTCAAAAGCATCTTTCGCATTCGATAAAATATTCACAAATACCTGCTCAATCGATAATGGATTAGCCACAACATAGGAAAGATGTTTCGGAGCCTGAATTTTAATTTCGATCAATCGACGCTGAAACTCATGATTTACCAGGGATATGGCGCTGTCTACCATTTCGCGAATATTCACAATTCCCAACATGTCTTCTTCCGTCTGTTGAGCAAAGCGCCGGATATTTTGAATGATATTGGACATTTTCTGGACCAATCCCACCATTTCTCCAAGGGAATGGTCGACATCTTTTACTTCCACTCCGGGGTCGTTTAATTTTTTCTTTGTAAGCTCTAATTTTAACATGAGTGTGGATAGTGGTTGTGTGATTTCGTGAACCAGTCCAACGGACAATTCTCCTACAGCACGGATCCGATCCCGGGATATGGATTCTATCTGCTGTTCCTTTTCCTCGTATTCAATTCGCTTCTTTTGTGATATATCTTTGGCCGAAACAACGATATAGGCCGGTTTTTCTTGTTCATGGATGACACTGAAATTCACTAAAACCGGAACTAGCCTTCCTTTTGAAATCACGGCAGCCTCAATCTCATGGAAAATACCAGTGCTGATCTTCTGAATTAAATTAACCGGTGGTTCGTAATCTTCTAATTTCGCGTCAATGGAAAGCTCCTCGGAACTATCAACCAGGAATTCGTCGATATATTTTCCCAGCACCTTATTTAATGGTTCTCCGATGGTTTCCAGGGCGCTTTGATTTACATATTCAATTTCACCTTTAACATTTAATATAAATATTAGATCGCTGAGACTCTCCAGAATTGTGACTGTGGTGAGATAGTCCTGTACTCTTGACGAGTCTTGTTCGTTTGGTGATTTCTTTTTTCCCATAGAGTTATTCTACGGTAACGTTAATCATACTTGAATCTTTTCGTTCCGGAATTAAACGAAACTGGAACCGCGGTTCTATTGCCTCAACCAGTAAAGTAAGTTCGGTTCCCGGTTCAAATTCGGTTTCGGAATGCGTGAGCACGTTATAATTCCATACTCTCAATAAAATCTGGTGTTGTCCGAACTGATCCAATACGCGACTTTTTATCCGTTGTCCGGGTATTAGACGCTTCTTTAACTGATCCAAATTATCTACCGGCAGATAAATGCCACCCGGTAATCGGTGATAATTATACCCGCCCATAATCTTTACCCAGTGAATGGGATAATTCGGCTTCATCCCAGGTTTGACCGGTCGATTTCATGATCTCGCGTATCGCCTCCTTATCCGAAACCGGTTTCAAAGAACCAGCTGCTGTCCGGTTGACATGTTCGTTTGAGTCCCGTTTTAATTTCCGCTCAGGATTTCGTTTCAGGCTGAAAATGAGCGCCAGACCAAAGACCAGAATCAGAGACGCATATAAAACAGCTTGTTTGAATAATGAAGCCGCATGTTTTTCCTCTTTCGGATATCCAACCAGTGCGGCGGTGTCATTTTTTCTGGATACCTCAGCCTGTGGTGAACCTGGAGATAATGATTTCTCGTGAAAAATAGTTTCCGGTGGCATTTCCTGAAAGAAATCCAGGATGAATTCATTTTCTTCTACAACCCAAAAACTCCAGACTTTCTTAAAAGGTATTGTTTTTCCGGTGATCCAAAGTGATTCCGAATCCGGATTTGAGATTGTCAGTTGAACCGGTACAACTCCGCGTTCCAGGATACGGCTCCGACCCTGGTATATGGAGTTCTTCATAGGTTTCAGGGTAAGTGAAAACCGGCCCGTTGCCGAATCAGATGAAAAATGAATCCAATCCACCGCTGTCGGTTGGGCATCTCCAAGGGAAACAATGATTCTCCGGGAAGAACCGATTTCGGCAGTAAAAACAGTTATGGGGGAAGCGCCAAAAATAATGGTTATACAGTAAAGGACCGCAACCATCAGACTATTCAGCATGGGACGTTTATAGTTAATGAACAACAATATCCACCTCATGCCCCGGGAAAGATTTCGGATCTGTGATATCTGCCGGAGTGGTTGAATGTTTTTCTTTATTTTCACCATGAATAATCAAGATATCTTCCGGAGTTTGTTCCTTGGATTTTTTCCGCTTTTTCGGTCTGTTGTCCGATCGAACCACTTTGGTAACTTCCTCTAACGGTCTGGAAGTAATTGCTTTAATAGTTGCGTCCATCGTCATCTCTTCAGATTACCTCTGATTTCCACCAGCGTATCCGACAGAATCTGCGAAACCCGCGATTCGGTCAGGTTCAGTACGCTTCCGATATCTACCAGCGTCAATTCCTCGTAATAGTATAAGGCCAGAATTAATCGTTTCCGTTCCGGTAATGCTTTGATGAGGGCTTTTAATTCTTCTTTCAGACTTTCCCTGTCCAAAGCCTGGCCCGGGGATAATTGTTCCGGATCGGATAACGTTTCCGCCCTGGAAATAAACCTGTCCCCATCGGGTCCGGATACCGGTTCATCCAGTGAAACCACTGACTGTGCCCTTAATTGACAAAGATATTCAAATTTTTCCATGGTGATACCCACCTTACGGGCGATCTCTTCCGGCATCGGCTCCCGGCCCAATTGATGCCATAACATCCGACGGGACTGTTCAATCAATTGGAGTTGATGAACCTGATCCCGGGAAAGACGACTTTCCTTGCGCACCGCATCGATAACTTCCCCATGAATTCGTTTATAGGCGAAGGTCTTAAACCCGACTCCCTGCGTGGGATCAAAACGGTCCAGGGCATCAATCAATCCAATGACGCCGAATTGATACATGTCATTCCGACTCAAATTCCCGTTGGCTACAGGAGGAATTCGACCCACGATAAATTTCACTAAGGGGAGGTAAGATCGTATCGCCAAATCTTTATCGTGGGGATCACCCGTTGTTTTATACTTCCGGATATAATCTTCACTGAACGTTTGCACTGTCGGTGTTGATAACATCACGCGTCCTTATCTTCCGTCCGAGTTTGTGTTGTGATGTAAAGTCCGAATTGTAAAACATACCCAGCAATAAAAATAGTGAACAGAATCCCGACCAAGACGGTAAGAGCCCGCAACAGGCAGGTCAGCAGAGAAATCCCACCCGCTAAACAGGTGAGAAAAGTAATAATCGCCATCAATAGCGCAAATTTGTAAAAGAGTTTAGTCATGTGACACCTGGGAAGACGGTTGGTTTTCGTCCAGGAATCCGTCGAAGAGTCCTTGTTGATCTTCTTTGGTTATGGGCACACTCAGGATTTTCTTCGAAATCATCTTCAACATCCGTATCGGAGTTGAATTATTATGTTTAATCGCCAAAGGCAGTTGCTGAAGAACGCAATCCGACCAATCCTTTGAGTTGGGAATCGAACCCCCGTTTTCAAGCTTGAAATTTAAAAATCGTGTCGTCATAAGGTTTAATTTTTGGAAGAGAGATTTACCTTCTTCCATTGAAGAGACCATATTGGTAAGCAAAATAATCGGTTGGTTAGGTTTTGTTTTGGCAACGACCTTAATCATACCATAAGCATCCGCAATAGACGATGGATCGGGGGTCACAATGAGCAATGTCCGATGAGAACTTGCAACGAAAGATAAAACATTGGTGGAAAGACCGGCACCGGTATCAATTAGAATTACATCGTATTTATTTTCAAATGATTGAAAGGCTCGATTCAATTTTTTTATCAAACTCGCATCGCATTCCAATAACTCCAATACACCGGAACTGGCCGGAAGAATATCTATCTCCCCCGGCCCGGAAATAATCGTATCTCCCAATTCTTTTTTCCCTAAAATCACGTCTGACATGGTAAGCGTGGGACGAATTCCCAAAACCAAATCTACATTTCCCAGATGAATGTCGGCATCGATCAGCAAAACCCGTTTCCGGTACTGTTTGAACAATATTGCCAGATTTACACTGATACTGGTTTTCCCAACGCCGCCTTTACCACTGGTGACGGCCAGGATGTCCGCGTGAGGAAGAGATTGGAAATTGAGTCGATTATTTTTCAGTAAATCCATTGAATTAAATCTCCAACACCATCCTACTCCAGAGTGCTTCGCCATAATTTACAATAAAATCATCGGTAATGGATTGTCCGTTACCCAAACCGATGACCGGCAATTCCAACTCTTTCAGAACCGTGACCAGCTTTCCCGGACGACAGGTTTCATCCAATTTTGAAAAGAATAAATGGGTCGCTCCCAGCGCCTGATATAACACGGAATTAAATAATATATCTTCGGTGTCATAGGTTAATGGCACCGTCAAAATTGTAGCCGCAGGCTGCAACACGGTGAGCATATCACTCAATTCTCTTGAATATTCGGAAAAATTGGGACTGCGTCCAGGCGTATCCACCAACACAACCTCGGCTTCCACACCGGATTTGAAATAATTATGAAGATCAACCTCGTCTTCAATGGAAGCAAAGGGAATATTGGTAATTCGCGAGAATTGTGCCAGCTGTTCACCAGCCGCCATGCGATGATGATCCAGAGAAATAACAGCGACTTTCCGTTTTCCAAAACACAGAGGATTGACGGCCAGTTTCATGATTGTGGTGGTTTTTCCCGCACCCGTGGGACCTATGACGGGGATGATCATCCGGGAAGAATGTTTGAACAGGTTTTGGTCTTTGGCCGCCAAGGCCCGTAAAAAATGAGATTGGAGAGAAGATAACAGCTTACTCTTGTTCAGTTTTACGCTTGTTCCACCGAACCCCACTTTGCCGATCAGGTTGCGTGAAAATTCATCCGGGAACCCCAATGAAGCCATTTTTGACAAGAGCGGCTGACCGGATTCAGGGATTCCCGATTGAGAATTTGCGGACTGTTCCGGCTGAAGTATTTTCGGTGATGAATCCTGATTAATCCGATCAGCTTTGGTACCGGAATCCAGCTCAGCCAAACGTGATTTGAGGTAGCGTTTGAAATCATGCTGTTGATGAGGTTGACTATCCTGATAGGGTCGTACCGAATCAGGAATTCCAACCGATAGCTGAATCCGGCGATCGGGATGCTCCTGGTTCAGGGGTAATAGCGTTGAATCGAGAATTACGATATTTTCACCAAAAGTTGCTTTTGCGCGATTCATGGCATCTTTCATGGATCGACCGGTAAATGATCTAACTTGCATTGGGGTAACTCACTATTCCAACTGATTTAAGGTTTGTACTGGCAGTTAATTCCGAATAGGAAATAATCATCAAATCCGGAAGAACTGGTTCTACGAATTTCCGGACATATTTCCGGATTTGTGGCGAAACCAATAATACGGGTTTATGATTTTCGCTGATCATGCTGTTCACTTTTTCCGCAATACTTTCAAAGATTTGATTGACCTCTTCAGGACTGAATCCAAGACCGGAATTCGGAACTGCATTTTTACGAAGCGATTCGCCAATTTTATCTTCGATTCTGGGATCGAGAGTAGCCACTGTCACACTATTCTCTCTATCCGCTAATAAATCGGTAATGATTTCCGCCAGCGCTGCCCGGACATATTCGGTAAGAACTTCCGGATCTTTGCTGAAGGAAGCGTAATCAGCTATGGTTTCCATAATCAAAACCAGATTCCGGATAGGAATTTGTTCCCTGAGCAAATTTTTCAAAATGATTGTAATAACACCCAGGGGAATCATATCCGGCACTAGTCCTTCAACAACCGCGGAATGACTTTCTTTCAAGTGGTCCAGCATGCGTTGTGTTTCCTGACGATTCAGTAGTTTGAACGCATTCCCTTTCAATACTTCCATAAGGTGGGTGGCGATGACTGCCGGTGGTTCAATCGTTGTATATCCGGCAACTTCGGCTTTTTCCCGATCCTGATCGGATACCCACATTGCCGGTAATCCGAAGGTGGGCTCTTGGGTCCTGATTCCATCGAAATCAACATCTTCGCCGGGGTTCAATACCAGATACGAATTAATCATGGATTCTCCCCGTGTTATTTCCACGCCCTGGATTTTGAACAGGTATTCATTCGGTTTTAATTGGATATTATCCCGTATCCGGATTGGTGGAACAATCAGACCCAGTTCCATGGCCAGACTTTTCCGGATGGCGGATATACGCCCCAAAAGATTTCCCCCCTGACTGGAATCAACCATGGGGATCAGGCCGTAACCGATTTCTACTTCGAACGGATCCGGATGCAGGTATTCCTCAATCTTATCTTCAACCTCAGGCATCACTTCTTCTTCCTGATTCGCCAATTCTTTTGCTTCCAGTGTTAATGCACTTTGAACAACATAGCCGCCACCCGCCATGAGGGAAGCCATAATTAAAAACGGAAAGAAGGGCATTCCGGGAACCAGCCCCATCATGCCCAGAATTAATGCCGTAATAAATACGACTTTCGGTCGGCGAGATATCTGATTGGCAATATCACTTCCAAGGGAAGATTCCGATGTTGCACGGGTAATGATAATCGCAGAAGCAGTAGAGATAATCAGGGCGGGAATTTGAGCGACCAGACCGTCACCAATCGTGAGAATCGTATATTTGGAAGCTGCTTCACCGAGTGGCATTCCCCGTTGGAGTACTCCAATTGCCAATCCACCAAGAATATTAATTGAAGTAATCAATAACCCCGCGATGGCATCCCCCCTGACAAATTTCGCGGCGCCATCCATCGCTCCGTAAAAATCAGCTTCCCGACCAATAAATTCCCGTCGGTCACGGGCTTCCTGATCATCGATCAAGCCGGCATTCAGATCCGCATCAATGGCCATCTGTTTCCCGGGCATGGCGTCCAGTGTAAATCGGGCCGATACTTCCGCAATGCGTGTGGAGCCCTTCGTGATTACTACAAAGTTGATAATGACCAGAATCAGGAAAATCACACCACCGACCACGTAATTTCCCTGGACCACAAAACTCCCGAATGTTTCAATAATTTCACCGGCATAACCCTGTCCAAGGATCAATCGGGTGGTAGCTACATTCAGGGACAATCTGAATAATGTGGAGATCAATAAAAGACCCGGGAAAACGGAAAATTCAAGCGGTTTTAAAATATACAGAGCCACGAACAGCATTAACAGTCCGGCGGTAATATTCATGACCAGAAGCATATCCATTAAATAGGTCGGTAACGGGAGTACCATGACCGCAAGAATGGTAATGATCCCACCCACCAGGACTAAATTGCTGCCGTTGGATATTTTCGGTTCCGGTTTAGACGGCATGAGCCATTCTCCTTACCGGTTGACCATGACCGGAATTCTGTCGATAGATCTGCGCCAGAATTTCAGCCACGGCCTGATAGAATTCAGCCGGAATCTCCATTCCCACTTCCGTGGTAGCAAACAAGGTGCGTGCAAGCGGTTTATTTTCGATAATCGGTACTGCATGTTCAAGGGCGATGGCCTTGATACGTTCGGCAATCTTCCGCTTTCCCTTGGCAACAACCGTCGGTGCTGAAAGAGAATTGTCCATATCGTATTTCAGGGCAATCGCCAGGTGTGTCGGGTTGGTCACTACAACCGTCGCATCCGGTACCGCCGACAACATCCGTTTCCGGGCTCCGATTAATTGGTTGGATCTGATTTTTCGTTTGACTTCGGGGTTCCCTTCGTACTGTTTGTTTTCATCCTGTTTTTCCTGCTTAGTCATCTTGATGCTTTCTTCATACTGATATCGTTGATAGACAAAATCCGCGATCGCCAATACCAGTAGCGCAATCCCCACTTTCAGAGTCAGTTCAAATAAAATATCACCGAGACTGGACAAACTCTCACCTATGGATTCATTGGACATGAGTAAAAAATCAGGAATATGTTTTCGGACAACCCAGAATCCGATAAAACCGATGATAATAATTTTGAGCAATCCTTTCAAGGTTTCCACCATTGACCGAACCGAAAACATTTGTTTGATTCCTGAAATAACATTCAGCTTACTGAAATTCGGAACCAACGCCTTATGGGCAATCATAAAGCCAACCTGAAGGTAATTACTTCCAAACGCGGCAATAACAAGAAATATGAGCAGGGGAAGCAGTGCTTTTGTCATGTACGAAAACAGTCCGATCGACTGCGCTGCCAACAGGTCCGGAGTAATGGAAATGGTCGATAAATGCCGATAAGTGGTTGTGCAGATAGAGGCCATATTACTGATTACCGCTCCTCCGGTAAACTTGACTGCCAGAATTCCAACCAGCAGAACAATGGCTGCATTGAGATCTGAACTTTTGGCGACATTCCCTTTATCCCGTTCCTCTTGTCGTTTTTTCTCGGATGCCGGTTCAGTTTTATCCTGACCTTGTTGCTCAGGCATCTTAAGCTCCCGCGAGTTGGATTAACATGGTTCTGAAATACGTATTCATATCCGAAAGCATGGAATCATAAAGAACCTGAAAAATATCAAGAGAAATGATCAGGACAATAAAACCGAGTCCGATTTTTACCGGCAGGGTCACGAAAAATATATTCATTTGCGGCATTACCCGTGCCGTGAAGGCAATCGCAGTGTCAACAATTAACAGGAACAGCATCGCCGGTAACCCAAGACTCAGTCCCAGACGAAGCGCAGTTTGAAAAGATTCGGCAAATGTACGACCGGCAGCCGGTGTTAATGTCGCTCCCATTAAGGGAATACTTTGAAAATTTTTACCCAACAATTCGATTAATAAATAATGGCCATTGGTCAACAGGAAAATCATCAACAGTAAAAAGAACCACATTTGACTCATAAGCGGCGTCTGGTCCTGACTTGTAGGATCCAACACATTCGCCAATAACAGACCCATTTGCCGACCGACAAAACTACCGGCCATATTAAAGGCTTCAAAAATAACACGCCCCCCAAAACCAAGCACCATTCCCACAATTAATTCCATCAGGATTGCCAAAAAGAGACCTAGCAGGGTGTTGACTGCCAACGTCGTGGATGGAAGCAGAGGAATAACGATCAGAGTGAACAGAATCGCCAATCCAACCCGAACACGATTGGGAATTGTTGTATAACTGGTCAGCGGTAACGTCCATAACAAACCGGAAAGTCGCGCAAAGACCATTAAAAATAAGGGGACCTTATTCTGAATTTCGTAGATAAAATCCAGATTCACTGCATCCCCACCTGGGCAATCTGACTAAACATTTCCTGAGTATAATTCATGAGGATATCAAGGAACCAGGGTGTCAATGCCAGAATCACAAACCCGACTATTGCCATTTTTGGAATGAACGACAGGGTCAATTCCTGGATTTGAGTTACCGCCTGAAATATTCCTACGATCAAACCCACCGCCAGACCGGTTCCAAGAATCGGAGCCAGGAGGTAAATCACGGTGGTTAATGATTCCTTGGTAAGAAAAATAACGTAATCAACTGACATTACATGAATCCTTTAACTAATGATTCAACCAACAGATACCATCCGTCGACAAGAACAAACAGCAATATTTTAAAGGGCATGGAAATCATGACCGGTGGCAACATCATCATTCCCATGGATAGCAAAACACTGGCTACGACCATATCAATGACCAGCATTGGTAAATACAATAAAAACCCGATTTGAAAGGCCGTCTTTAACTCGCTGATAATAAAAGCCGGAATAATAGTCAACAGGGACAGTTCCTGCTTATTCTGTGGGCGACCGTTTCCCCGCAGTTGAATAAATAATTCCAAATCTTTAGGCCGTGTTTGTTTCAGCATGAAGGCCGAGATTGGCGTTTTGGCCGCCGCCATCGCTTCCGATTGGGTTATTTCCTGTTTGATATACGGTTGGATAGCATTTTTATTAACTTCAGTAAACACCGGTTTCATGATAAAAAAAGTCAGGAAAAGGGCCAATCCGATCAGGATCTGATTGGACGGCACAGTCTGGGTGGCCAGGGAGCGCCGGAGAAAGGAAAAAGCAATTACTAACCGGGTAAAGCTGGTCATCATAACCAGAATGGAAGGAGCAAGCGACAGGACCGTCAGGAGAAAGACGATTTGGAGGGAAATTGAAAACTCCGTGGGATTGGAGGTTTCCTCTACACCGAAGGTGACCTTGGGGAAGGCCGTTTGGGAATGCACAGTGGTAAGCATAACTCCCAAGATGATCAGGAGTAAAGATATCCTTCTCGCTAAACGTTCCCGCCGCATTGCTCAGTTCGTTTGTCCCCGATGGGTAAGTTTATTTAACCAGTCTGCAAAGGCAATATCAGCCATAGATTCCCGGTGGAGTAAACTTTCGGGAATATCGCCGGGTTCGTATTCACGCATCACATTGATAGACTGATCGGTGATACTCATTAACAAATACGAATCAAGCACCTTAACCAAGGCCAATTGTTGCCGGGTACCCAGGTAAGCTTTTCCCAAGATTTTCACTGACAACCCCTGTTGTCGCCGGGGATTCAGATTCTTTTTATACCAGTAACCCATAGCGATAATTATTCCGACTAACAAGACCGTGATTATGATTATTCTGATGATATAGGTCGTATAATTTATTTGTGAAGTCCCTGAACCCACTGTCTCTTGGGAGGACAAGGTTTGAGGAGCGTTACCATGACTACCTCCCGTGATTAACCAGACGAGGCCAATCAAGACGATAGCTGCAACAAGGAGATAACCGGGTTTCAGGGACTTCACGTTGGCTTGTAAGGCTACACCTGTTCCAAAAGAGTATTTTCCTGGACATTTCCAACGATCTGAGTGATACGAATACCAAAGGCATCATCGACTACTACCACCTCACCATCCGCTAATTTTCGGCCGTTAACAAAAATTTCCAGTGGTTCACCAGCGGCTTTGTCCAGTTCGATTACAGAACCTTTACCCAGTTTCAGTAAATCTTTAATCAACATTTTCTTTCGGCCCAGTTCCACAAATACTTCCAACTCCACATCTAATAGCATGTCCAGATTTTTATTACCGGACTGATGATTGTGCCCGTTAGTAAAATTTTCAAATTCGGCGGGATGAACATCAACTTCATCTTCTTCAAACAGAGAATCCATCTCACCCGTTCCGGCTTCGGAATCATCGTCTCCGACCTCTTCGCTAAAACCCCAAACCAAATGGTTCAGGTCCATTGCGAACTCCGAAGTTGATAGTTTTAATACTCCCGGATATCCTGTTTCAGGGATATCCACAGGCGCTTCAGTAACAAGTTCAACGGTTAAATTTTGAAGTTCGAAGTCATCACCGTTTTCCTGTCCGGCGATCACTTGATTAATAATCTGGTCAATCCCCTCCTTCAGAATATTAAGTTGATCCTCTTCCAGCGTCTCCGGGGCATCGGTTTCGGTCATCCAGGTGAAAAGATTACCCGCCGCCATCACCGGTATTACCAGAGCATGCTTCAGAGTCATTTTTCCCACGGTTTCAAATTGAACCCATATTTGTGGGAATTCAAGGCTGTCAACAACCGATTTTATCGTCTGGTCCTCACCTACCGAAGCGGAGACGGTAAATTCCTGTTTAAATAGTTTATTTAATGCCGTGGTCAAAATATCCTTCCAGGACTCGACCAGGGATTGATACCCGGTACGAAATGAATCAAACGTCATGATGCGTCTCCTCTTTATTGAATTCTTTCACCATAAAAGAATAATTATTGTTCTTCGTACCGATCACTCCTTTGAATACGGGTTCATCTTCGGCAAAAATACGGATGTCGTCGATCAACCTGGTGTTGGTAACAATTACATCGCCCTCTTTTAATTCCAGAAGCAACCGGATCGGTACTTTAGTTTTTCCCACCATTGCTTTTACATTAACAGGTGTGGATTTCAAATTTGAAGTGATTAACTGTTTATCCTCTTCCGAAGATTGTTGGGTCCCGAATAATATTTTACTTTGAACTTCCGGCTTAGACATGACATTGGAAATCCATAGATATGGATAACACAGATTGATCAGCGAGGCATTATCATGGATTTTAATTTCCATGGATATCACGACCACCGGTTCCGAGGCAGGGATAATCTGGACAAATTCGGGATTACTCTCATATCGATCGATATGAACGTCCAACGGTAAATAGGTGGACCAGTTCTTCGATATCTCGCCGGATATTCGTTGGACGACCCGATTCATAACCCGTTGTTCGATAGGAGAAATGGCCCGTGTTATTGTCGTATAATCACCCTTACCGCCAAATATCCGTTCTACGGTAAAAATGGCCAGGCCGGGGTCCATTTCTAAAATAAATTTGGATGCGGGTTTCTCAAATTCACCTATGTAAATGGCACCGGGATTCGAAATTGACATCATAAACTCGGAGTACATGATTTGATCAACCCCTAGCAGGTTCATATCCACAATCATTCGTAACTGAGCCGAAAGAAATACACTGAAATTCCGTGCTAAATCTTCATGAATGCTTTCCAGCAATCTTAGCTGTTCCTTAGAGATTAGATGAGGTTGCTTAAAATCGTAAACAGTGACTTTCTTCCCTTCCTTTTGTTTATCGTCAGGATTGGTCGAAATATTGGATATTAGCGCATCAATTTCTTCCTGGGATAGTATTTTCGCCATAATGGACTCGCTGTTATTGAAGGATCAATTTTGTGTAATACATACTGTCGATATTTCCTGAATAAAGTAAATCGTTGAGCATTGCCGTCAATTCCTGCTTGGATGTCTCCTGGAAATCAAGGTCCAAAATTTGGGTGGCAGTATGCTGTCGTAAATATTGAATAAACTCATCCCGGATTTGAGGTTCGCGATTTTTTAATTCAAGTAAAACATTGGGATCACGGGATTCCAACGCATATTCGGCGACAACAAACCGCCTTCCGTTCGTTGCCAGCGGATTAACAGTGATATCTTTGAGTTGAAATATCTCTCCCATTTGAGAAAGACTGGCCAATGTCTTTAAGTTTTCTGATCTGGAATTCTGATACATGGGATATAACACATAGCGTGAAAGAACGAAGGCTGCTACTAGCATTATGATTAATACGCCCACCCGAATAATCCAGACCAACCAGACAGGCTTTTCACCGGTTTCCTCTTCGTCCGCTTCCAGATCGGCATCATATTCTGCCATGGATTCTCCCTGATAGATTTATTGGTTTATTCATATCGACACATTAGCAAAAGTCAAAAGTCATGCCACCCGGGGAGATTGGGTGGAATTTGAGTTTTTTATAGATTACAGGGATTACCGATAATTGATTTCAACTACCCCTTATTGATAAATATCAGTTATCGCGACCCTGGTTCCAGGGTATACGTTCAGCGTATCTGTTGATATTACGCTTGTTATTTGATCATTTACCGGTGAACGAAGGAACTGTCTTCAGTTACCATAAGGATTACCATTCTCATTTTCCCAGGTGAAGAAAAATTTTCCGGAAAAATTCTAATTAGTAGAGCCATTAATAGCTGGCGGAAAAATCTTCCCTGCTTTGTACCATTTTTTCTATTCGGAATTATTTCCAGGTAACTAAAAATTCCACTCGGCGGTTAATTTGCCGTTGAGCCGCCGTAAGATTCGGTGCCACGGGCCGGTATTCTCCATAGCCGACTGCGCCTAAAATTCTTGGCGGTACCCTGACTGTATCCACCAGGAATCGAACTACTGATAACGCACGTGCGGTGGATAATTCCCAGTTTGAGGGGAAGTCCTTATTATGGATAGGAACATTATCCGTGTGACCAGCCACAAGAATATCTGATGCTTGATCACGAATAGTTTCCCCCACGATTGTAAGGATTTCCAATGCTTTGGGTTTCAATTCCGCTTGGCCCTGGTCGAATAGAATTCTATCACCCATCTGGATCAAGATCCCTGATTCCGTGGCCTCAATATTGATGCTTCCATCTTTCGTGAATTCATTTAATGCATCCCGAAGCGATTCCACGGATTCAAAGATTTCGGACCGCCGGAGAAGATCATAGTCTGTCCCCCCGATTGATCCCGGTGCGGCTCCCTGAAAAGGCAGATTTTGTTGGACTACGCCCAATGCACCGCGCAAGGATCCGGCCACCTGTTCAAATTTGTTCTTATCCATACTGGTAAAAGAAAACAGAAGGACAAAAAAGGTGAGTAAAAGGGTCACCATATCGCCATACGTAGTCATCCAAAGTGGCGATGAAGGTTTGCCGGGCGGTTTACGATTCTTCCGCGGATCGAAGGAAGCCATAAATCTCAGGCCTTTGATTTGACCTGGGAACGTAATTTGGGGGGCAAGTAATTCAGCAGCTTTTTCTCAAGATTTCGGGGATGTTCTCCATTCTGGATGGCCAGAATTCCATCGATAATCATTCGTTTTCTTACAATTTCATCATCCGTTCGATTCCGTAATTTTCCCGCAATGGGAAGAAAAACCAGATTTGCTAAAAAGGTACCGTAAAAAGTAGTAATCAAAGCTACCGCCATTCCGTTACCGATACTGGAAGGATCGTTCAGATTGCGAAGCATGGCAATCAGCCCGATTAAGGTACCGATCATGCCAAAAGCCGGGGCATAGGTTCCCAGGGAAGTAAAGATCTGTTGACCCCGATCATGTCGTTCCATGAGAAAAGTCAATTCCGTTTCCATCACATCTTTAATTACCTCGGGTTCCGTACCGTCAACGGCCATTTCCAACCCGATCCGCATAAAAGGATCATCGACTCGGCGTAATTCACTATCGATGGCCAGGATCCCTTCTCTCCGTGTTCGTATCGAAATATCGATAAATCTTTCGATTAGGTGAACTTCGCGGGATTCTTCATTGGTAAATGCTTTACGAACGACACGCATTACCCCAATCACTTCTTTCATTGGGAAATTGACGAAGATGGCCGCCATTGCCCCGCCAAAAACAATCATCATCGACGGAATATGGATATAGATGTCCACATTCCCGGTCCCCACAATAGTGGTCCCGATTAATACCAACCCCGATAAAATTCCGATGATGGTTGCTAAATCCATTTCTCTCCCGAATGAATCCTTGAATAGGTGGATCGTACGGGTAGAAAATACCCGTACGATCCATTGTTCGGCGATGAAAAATTAATACTCATCACCAGGTGGTTTTACAACCAGTAGAATCACCACCAATTATCGACCAAACCGTGTAGTTTCTTCCATAATACGATCTAATGTGGATACAATCCGGGACGCAGCCTGATACCCTTTTTGGGCGTCAATCATCTGAATGAACTGATCCGCCATATCCACGTTGGAGACTTCCAGATTTCCGGAACGAATTTCCGTATCGAAATCAACGGCACGACCAATTTTCGGTTCGCCACTGTCATTCGTGGGGACGAAATTACTGGCTCCGGTTTTGTCCAGAGATGTAGGATCCGGGAACTCCGCCATAGCCAGTTGCGCCATCCGCATCACAACACCGTTGGAAAAAGATCCGATGATATACCCCTGTTCATCTACCTGGATACCGTCCAGTTTACCACTGGCCTGTCCATCCTGGTCGCGAGCGGAAATCGTGGTAATCTCATCGAACTGGGTCAACGCCGATAACCCATCGCCACCGCCGGCATGGAGGGTAATCGTCAAGGAATCCGACCCATTCCCCGGGTCAAGCTCCAATGCACCATTTCCATCATCGTAGGTATTAGAGATAAATTGCCCGGTCGTATCAAAAGTCATCGTTCCCGAGCCACCCTTGCTAATGGTTTCACTCCCTTCGGTAGTTACTTCCCAGGCCCATTCACGGGCATTCTCTGTTTTTGTGAATTCAATGGACAGATGATGCTCCGTACCAAAGGAATCGTACACGACGATGGATGTAACCGCGCGGGGTGTATATCCCGTTGTCGTGGCGCCGAATGTGGGTAAGGTGATCGAACCGGTATTACCGGAACCGTTGCTTAGCGTCAGCGTAGTCTCGCTATCGCCGGCGGAATCATCCGTCAATGCAATCTTCCCGTTTGTAAAGCTGGCCGTGGCTGAACCGGCAAAGACGGTATCGATTCGGGTAATCAAATCGTCGATGGTCGTTCCGTCATTTGCAGCACCGTAAGTAAAGGTACCGCTAAGAGCATTGCCATCCTGATCGGTTCCCGAAATTTCGATTGTATCTCCATCCGTCAACGCCACAGACGTTTGAACCAGATCGTTCAACTCATCCGTGGATTCAGCCACAACGACTTCACCACTCACATTTTTCCGGAAAGCATCGGCAGCCGTCAACACATTGGCTAAAGGTTGCAGGGATGCATTCAGATTTCCGGTAAACCAGATATTCCTGGTTTCGATGGCACCCACGGTGGCACTGGAGTCAAGGATAATATCGGACATTTCACCTAATGCCGTATTGGTGGACTGATTGGAAGTAGTAGCATCATTCTGATTGATCTTCTCGTTCAGTATCCACCCCTGGACTGCACGCTGATCCTGCGTAACCAACCGACCGTCCTGGTCAAAGAAAAATGCACCGGCCCGGCTATATTCCATCGCATCCCCATTGCGAATGATAAAGAATGATTTTCCGTCAATCGCCAGATCTGTAGGACTGCTCGTGGCGGTGAATGACCCTTGTTCAAAGGGCGTATAGAGTTTACCCACCGTTTGACCCAGCGTTTCCAGGAAAGTCATACGACTGGCTTTAAAGCCGATCGTATTCAGATTTCCGATATTTGCGGAGATGACTTCCAGGCGTCTGCGCTGGTTTTGAAGGCTGGATAATACACTGGTGAACGCGGCTCCGACTCCGGATGCCTGTTCTTGCCTCTGAATGAAACTCATAGTTTCCTCCTTTTTTTATTTCCCATCTCAGTCGTTCGATGGGAGGAGGACCTCCCTTGCGGGTCCGGTCCTGTTGTTTGTTTACATTATGGCGACGCCGTCAATATTTGTAAAAACATTGCCCTGCGTCGAGTTTTTCTCCAATGCAGTTACCACAACGCGATTTTTAACGTTGATGATGAAAGCATTGTCATCCATGAGGATGAGTGAATTCCGGGCGCCTTTCGACTCCATTTTCTTCACCCCTTCCTCTAAGCGGTTTATGGCTGTTGAATTCAATTCAATACCTCTGTTTCCCAGGCGCTTCAGAGCGTGAGCCGAAAACCGTAATTCCCGATTTTCCCTGAGTGTGGTTTTGAGAACATCGGCAAATGCTGTTTTCCTGGTAGTCGGAGGTCCAACCGTGCTTTCAGGTTTTTGCCCCGGCCGAAGAGGTTGAATTGGTGTTAACTGTCTAAGTTGCAGATCAGCGACTTTCACATGATGCTCCTATCCGTTTTCGCTGCTTCCGATTTCAATAACATTGGAGAATTGGATTTCTTCTCCATCCACGATCAGAACGGCTGAACCGTCCTGATAGCGAATTCCCTCAATAATGCCTACGGTATATTCACGGGCGGTGATTTCCTTATCGTTTCCATCCCAAGCCTGGACTTTCAAGGTATAGGATCCGGCGTCTAACGGATTCCCGTCCGCATCGGTCCCATCCCATTGCAGAGTCTGGTCGCCATTACCTAATTCACGAGCTTCAATCGTCTTTACGACGTTGCCATCATCATCCAGAATTTCAACTTTGACTTTAGCAGCGTCACTTTGCAGATTGAAATTGAGGTCATAATCGGTTATCCCGTCTTTTACTTGAATTACATCTCCCCAGGCCTTCACTTCTTTTCCGATAATTGTCGCGGCTGCCGAATTGTTGATGGCTTGGGTCAGAATCAGGTTAATCTGTGTGCCCTGTTCGATATTGGAATCAATACTTTCCAACTTTTCCAGAGACGAGAATTGAGCTAATTGTGCCGTGAAATCCTGATTCTTCATCGGTTCCAGGGGATCCTGATTCTTCATCTGTTCGATTAGCAGTCTGAAAAAATCATCCTTCCCGAGTCCGGTTTGATCCAGAGCCTGGGAAAAGGCGTTATTGGGTTCAGTACTTCCGATATTTCCTAATTCAAACATTTGCTACCTCCTGTTTCAGGCAACCATTTCAATTGTGTTATACCCGTAATGTTTGATCAATCCATTGGGAATTGAAGATACATTCTCGCGACCGGGTTGTTGTTGATCCACCGCTGATTTCTGTTTCCGTTGAGTTCCGTCGCCATCCCCCGTAGGTTCATTCTTATGTTCCGTCTCCTGTTTTAACTGTACAAACAACTCTAATGATGATTGCCCTTTCTGATTCAGATTTTCCTGAACAAGAGGAACAATTTTTTGTAGTTGCTGACGAACGGATTCATTTTCAACGGCAATCGTAATTTGTTTTCCGTCCAGTTTTTCCGTGTATTCAATTTCAACTTTTCCGATTCGATTATCCTGAATGGAAATCTGGGTTGAAATTTTTGGCCGTGATTCAGTGACCATTTCCACCCACTGCGATATTTTTTGAATGAGATATGCCTGACGAACCGTGGACTCCAATCGGACCTGTTTGGTGAGTGATTGAATCCAAAAATCCAGTTTAGGAACAGGGGTCGATTCGTGTGTAAGGACGGGCCGGTTAATACTTCCCGGATTGGCATTCTTTCCTGTGCCTTCAGTCGAAACTTCATTTTCGGGTTTTGCCGGGGGAGCCGGTTTGGTATTTTCCTGCACCGGTCTTATCCTGGATTTGATTTTGCGCGGTGAAGAAATATTTTCCGGTTTAATCAAAGTCCCGTTTGTCCCGGTTGTGATTCCAGTGATTTTCGTCGCAGAAATGGCCTGAAATCCTTTCAGATTAATGAATCCTGGCTTCAGTTCCGGTTTGAAATCAGACTTGTTTCTTTTCGTCGGGACGTCAGTCCTGTTTTTGATATTCATTACACCGGGCTTCGGGCTATTTGCTGTCATTTCGTTTCTGATCCCTGGCCGGGAGTTATCGGTTTGTTTTCCTGGTTCTGTCCGGTTGGTCCCGGGCTTATCGGTCATTGGACGAGTTCCGGTCGGGCGGGTTGGTTTTTTACTATCAGAATTATTGTTTCCGATTCTATTTCCTTCCCGGTCAGATTCCCGGACCAATTGACTTCCCAGATGTGACCTCTCAGATTGTTTTGTCAGCGGATTCATAGAGCGGTTGCCAGGATTACGATTGGGACGTTCTACATTTGGTGCCGGTTTTCCCTCTTTGGGTATTTTTACCTGGTTATCAGAAATATTTTTAATCGTCCTAACCTCAACATCTCTGGTAATCCTTTCCGTTTTAGGCAAGTTTTCCGGTTTAACAAATTTTGCCTCTGCTTGATTACCAAGAGAAGTTACTTTTCTATCGAAGGGGAAGGACGATGGTTTGTCCAGTGATTCAGCGACTGAATTCGCTCTGTTGGACACATTCGTTTTCTGATCAGTACTATCTTCTTTTGGTTGGATATCCTTTACAATCGGAGTGAAGGTATTGGAACGGATCGGCGCTGTATCGGAATTTGGTGCTACGACAGTGGGTTTTGATACCGGATTGTTGTTTTGATCTATTACTGTGGCCTTTCCCGATTCAGGAATGAAGTCCGGAACCAGTTTTACCTTTAATACGGGGGCCTGACCTTTTATTCGGAAAACCTTCGTGAGTTGGTTTCCTTTTGCGGATCTGAGTCCAAGAATGTGCGGGTTGGTTTTTCCGGAGATTACGGAAACTGTATGCGCTTTCGTTTTTTCTACAGCTTTGGGAACAGTTTTATCGTTGATCCGGATTTTGAAAACGTGCGGTTGGGACTGGGGAGATTTCTTCCCGACTTTAGTAACCAGGGTTTTCGCCTTTTCCAGAAGATGCGCAAATGGTGTCTCACCACCGGGCAACTTTGATTTCTTTGATTCTGCTACCGCTTCTTTTTTCACTCCACCGGTCAGTAACTTGCCCGTAGAGAGATGACGCCCCTGTTTCGGGGTTGGTTTACCCAGGATTTTTACGATTACCGGAGTCGGCGTATTCATGATTTTTCCTCGGTGATACCTGCTAGTTTTTGGGTAATTGTTGCCGCGCGTTCCGCTGACAAAGCCATCATAATCGATTTCCGTGTTCGTGCACCCATAGCACGATAAATTGCCATCACAGTTTCGTCATCCACCTTATTCAAAATCGGTTTAATATCCGCCACTTTCATGGACTCATATGTTTTGGCCAGTTCCTTCAGGTTAATTTCTTTTTTATTCCGGGCAAGGACTTGTTCATTCAGTTTATCAATTGTTTTCCGGTAACCGGTGATAAGTCCTTCTTTAAACGTGATTTGTTCATTGAGACTGTCTATTTCCAGAGAACGAACAAATAAATTATTAGTCAATTCCTGAATTCGATTATTTAAACTGTCAAGCAGTGAGATTGGCGCGGACTGGTCATCCACGGCCTGGTCCTGTGATGATTGCTTGGATGCGGTATCTTCAGGATTATCAGATTCAACCGTGGCAATTTTTTCTTCCGGAACCGGTGATTCATCCGGTGAGGGATCTATGATCATTAAGACTACAAAGATCACACCCACCAGAACGACAAAAACGCCAAATGAAATAAGGATGAATTTAAAGGAGCTCTTCATGCTATTTGTTCATTCCCATTCGTAGTGCAATTTCAGATGATAACAGGATTTCTTTCTTTTTGGCGTCATGTTTATATTCTTCAAACCGCTTATTCTTTAATGTTTCCAGTACCTTTTTTTCCCGGCATGCTTTTAGTAAACCTTCACGATTTTTTTCAACCTTCTCTCTGGATTTATTGACCCGTCTGGTCTGCTCTTCCAATCCGTTATTCAGCGATTCCAGGTAACTACCCGAAATAGCCAGGCTAAATAAATTCAATTGCTGGTTCTGTTGTTTATCCGGATTTAACTGTTTTTCTTTTTTAGTCTTAATGGCATCCAGGGAATCCAGTTCATGGGCCAGTTTCCTGTGGGATCGTTCCAGCTCTACAGCACGATTGTTTTCCAATGCTTGTCGCAGTTGAAGAATTTTTTCCAGCGTAAAATGAAATTTTACCGCCACGCCTACCCCATGACTTGTTTTAAATGATTCAGTGTTTGTTCGAAAGTGGATTCTTCATCCATTTCTTGACGCAGGAATCCTTCCATCCCATCCTGTAAACGGAGGGCTTCGTCTACTTTCGGGTTGCTCCCGTTTGAATAGGCGCCGATTGAAATTAAATCTTCAGCCTCGCGATAACTGGCCAGCAATTCTAACATTTGATCGGATTTATTCAGAATATCTTTGGAGACAATCTCTGTTCGCAATCTGCTGATACTCTCCAATACATCAACGGCCGGATAATGGCCCTTCTGGGCTATTTTTCGCGAAAGTATTATATGTCCGTCCAGGATTGCTCGTGCTGCATCACTGATCGGCTCATCCAGATCATCACCTTCTACAAGGACCGTATATAAACCGGAAATACTTCCATCTTTATCATTGCCTGCACGTTCCAAAAGTTGTGGCAACAGAGCAAATACGGATGGTGTATATCCCTTGGTTGTGGGTGGTTCCCCAATCGCAAGACCGATTTCACGCTGCGCCATGGCAAATCGCGTCAGGGAATCCATCAGCAAAAGAACATCCAGTTTCTGATCACGAAAATATTCAGCAATCGCAGTAGCCAGCAAGGCGCCTTTCACACGGACCATTGCCGCCTGATCGGATGTCGCCACAACTACAACCGAACGACGCAACCCTTCCGGACCCAAATCGCGTTCAATAAATTCACGAACCTCCCGGCCTCGTTCTCCAATCAAAGCGATAACATTGATATCTGCACTTGTATACCTCGATATCATACCCAGTAGAACGCTCTTCCCCACACCGCTGCCGGCAAAAATCCCGACACGCTGACCTTTACCAATAGTAATCAACCCGTCGATGGCACGAATCCCGGTTTCCAAAACTTCGGATATGCGACGACGTGTCAGCGGGTTCGGCGGATGATTATGTACCGGAATCCATCGTTCCGTGATAAGCGGACCCTTACCATCAATCGGATTTCCCAATCCGTCCACTACGCGGCCTAACAGTTCCGGACCGACGGGCGCAGAAAGCGGTTGTGGACAACGACGGACACGACTTCCGATGGCCAATCCGATGGTTTCCTGGAGTGGCATCAGGAGAACATTTTGATCATTAAAACCGACAATCTCAGCCAGAATAGTTGAATTATCGGGAGTACAAATCGTACATAAATCGCCTACGGATCCGGTGCCCAGAGATGCTTCCACAACCAGACCGACGATTCGGGTGACTTTCCCATCGACACGATAATCCGGAATGAACCCCAACTGATCCTGGTGGTGGGTAAGATTTGTAAGCAGGGTATTCATCGGCTATCTCCATCAAAGAGATGCTGTGAAATGTGGTCGAGGTAGTCTGAAATCAAGCCCTGGATAATGGCCGTATCCGTTTCAACGATACATTCGCCCGGTTGAAGGTTTTCGTCAGGTACAAAGGTTAACTGACTTCCAAGGGGGCGATTTTTCAAGGTGTTTTTTTCCGACGTAATCCAGCTCAATTGCCGGGGATTCACTTTAACAATAAACCTGGACTGTGAAGCCGCATCTTTCATAAAGCGTTGCAATTGGGAGATCAGGAACTCATTCTGCGAATCGGTATCACGCAACGTTTTATTCAATACTTTTTCCGCAATTTGGAGAGCAAATTGCGCCAGGGGAGTACTGAGCGATTCCAGGGATTGGTCATATTTTGATTTTAAAGAGCCAACCATTGCATCGTATGTATTCTGTAATCCCGAGATATCTTCCCGAAAACGACGCTCGACAATAAACCGGGCTTCATCGTACCCCGCTTTATAAGAATCTTCCCGGGCCCGTTGGAGTGCCGCTTCCAAGACTTTGACCTGGTTCCGTAAATGGTTGATTGCCTGCCGGGCATTGATACCATAATCAAGTGACTCCAAATCATCAAAGGAACCGCTTCCGGGATTAGAAAAAGAGCCCGGTAAGGTCGGTAATTCCTTGAAAGAATGAATTCCTTTGATTGGTTGATTTAATGGGACTTTCAGAACAGCCATTAATCGATTATCTCCTCATCCTCACCGCCATGACCTATGGTGATTTCACCAGCTTCTTCTAATTGCCGAACCACATCCAGGATCTGTTTTTGAGCTTCCTCTACTTCGCGAACCCGAACCGGTCCTATGTACTGAAGTTCATCGCGTAACATTTCAGCGGCACGTTCGGACATATTTTTAAATATTTTTTCTTTCAACTCGTCCGATGTTGCTTTCATGGCCAAGGCAACAGTTTTGGATTCAACGCCCTTGATAATCCGCTGAATTGCCTGGTCAGACAAACCAATAATATCCTCGAATAAAAACATGAGACTGGTGATTTCATCATATAGTTTCGGGTCCCGCTCCCGAAGAGAATCCATGATATTTTTTTCAGAGGCTCGACTGGTGGAGTTCAATATTTCGGCTACCGCCTCTGCGCCTCCGGTGGAACTTAATTGTCCGCCACCAAAAACAGAGCCCATCTGATCCCGCAGTACATTTTCGATATCTTCGATGAATTCAGGAGCTGTTTTCTGCATCGTAGCCAGTCGATATGTAATTTCTGCCTGTCGGTCCTCAGGTAAATCTGATAAAATCGTCGCCGCCTGGGGTGGTTTTAGGTAGGCCAGTATTAAGGCTACCGTCTGGGGATGTTCGTTTTGCAGGAAGCTGATAAGCTGGTTGTTGTCAACAGTCTGCAATAGATAAAACGCGCTTACCTCGGTCACCGCCTCCACTTTTTTCATGATTTCCATCGATTTTTTAGTCCCCCAGGCGTTGTCCAATACTTCCTTGGCATATTCCACACCACCCTGAATAATGAACTCCTTGGCCTGCATCATCTGATAATATTCCTCGATGACTTCACCGGTGATATCCGAGGGAATATCTTTCATTCGGGCAATTTCGATAGTAATCTCCTCGACTTCTTTTTCGGAAAGATTTTTCATGACCTTTGATGCATTTTCCATCCCGATGGCAATCATTACTAATGCTGATTTCTGTATAGGGGTAATATTGCTAATAGAGGCCATCTATTCCTCAGACTCTAATACCGGTCGGGTTAGCCATGAGCGAATCAATTTCGCTGAATCTTCGGGATTTTCCTGTGCATGTTTAATGACCTCTTCGGTCATCAAGCCCTTCGCCTTTAACCGCGCTTGGGCTTCGGGAGAAAGTTTATTTAGATAGGTATTATCAGGCAATTCAGGAACCGGCTCACTTTCTTCTAATTGATCCTGTTTTTCGTTACCCCCCTCTAATGGCTGAGCATTGGGACCAAAAGAAAATTGTAATGTCTGACTGGCAGATTTAAGCAATGTACGAACGAAGAAAAATGCGATTAATAAACCCAAACCGAGAATTCCCTTGTCAATTACGCTGGCCCACATAGCCTGTTTATCTGCTGATTTGAAATATTCCAAGTCATCCTCGATGCCAGGATTTTCAAACGGTAAATTGCGAACCTCCACTAAATCACCCCGTTCGGAATCGTAGCCGACTGCACTTTTCACCAGTGCTTCCAACTGAGATAATTCCTGTTTGGAACGAGCAACATATTCTTGAATTTCCTCGCCATTTTCATCGGTCGCAGCTTTGTATGATCCATTCACTAAGACTGCTACTGTCAGCCGGTTTACCGTTCCGCTATTTCCAACATAATGTTCCACCGTTTTATTAATTTCATAGTTGGTAATTACATCTTCATTCTCCTGAATCTGGTTCGTGGAATTCAGGGAGTCCTGGTCCCGGGTTGATCCTGAATGTCGTTCCTCACTAATAATAGCAACATTTTCCGGATCATAGATTTCACTGGTTCGTTCGATTTTCTCAAAATTTAAATCTGCAGAAATTTGAACAATGGCATTTTGAGGTCCCACAACCCCTTCCAACAGATTACAGACTTTCTGCTGGAGTTTCATTTCAATGGCGTGGCGCATTTCCCATTGAGAATTGGCGGCGAAGTTTGATTCACTACCATTCGCTTCCGTCAGCATTCTCCCTTCCGAATCCACAACGACTACTTTTTCCGGTTCGATTCCCTGAACGCTATTAGCCACCAGAGCCGCAATCCCCTTGACCTGTTCACGCCCCAGTGAATGCCCAGGATTCAAGTAAAGGACCACACTCGCCGAACCATTATTTTCTTGTTCAAATAATTGATTTTCGGGCAATACAATGTGAACCCGGCTGTGTTTGATACCCGGAAATTGATTTATCGTTTTGGTCAGTTCACCTTCTAATGCTCTGCGCATATTGAGCTGCTGCATAAATGTTGTCATTCCGATCTTGGAATCATCAAAGATTTCATAACCGTTTACCGGTTGACCGGCCAGCCCCATATCCACAAAACGCAGACGTAAATCGGCTACGTTATCCGCCGGAACCAAAACGGAATGTCCGTTATCCTGTATAGTATAGGGAATTTTCATTCCCTGCAATTCGCTGACAATCTTACTGGCATTGGATGGTTCCAGATCAGAGTATAATAATTGATACTCCGGGCGATTGGCCCAGAATACGAGAGCAATAGAGGAAGATATCATAGCCAGAAATACAACCACCATAAGTATGCGTTGAATGGGCGAATAATTCCGTAAAATATTCCCTAAATTTGTAAAGAATTGATTCATTTGTTAATCCTGAATTACACGGGCATTCTTTGAACTTCTTTTAATGACTCCAGGACTCGATTGCGGACTTCCAACATTAATTGAAAACTGAGTCGTGATTCTTCCATCGCCACCATCGGTTCCACCAGACTATCCGTTTTTCCTTCCACAACTTCCTGGGCCATTGCGCCGGCTTTTTGTTGATTTGCGTTTACCGTTTCCAGAAAATTTTTCACCATCCCGGCAAAATTCGGTTGTTCCCCTTTTTCAGATTTTTTTCCACTATTTGTTGAGGTAAGCTGATCCAGGTTCTTTACTAAGGCCGTGTTTTGTACCGATTGAATTCCTGACATGGGTCTATCCTTTTATATCGATAAGATGTCCTTTATGGATGGATTGAATTTGAGCATGTCCATAAAGGGTTAATTCTTCCGGTTTCGCCGATCCGAAAAGCATTGAAAGTGTTGCCATTTCTTTCTGACTCAGTATCGTCTTCGGTGAACTCGGTTTCAATTCAGGAAACAGGCTCTGCTCCGTAAAATCGACCTGATCACCAGCCGGCGAACCAGTTGGTCCCGGGATCATCGCGGAACGCTGATTGATTGCCTGTTCAACAAGATAGGGGTTTACCGAGGGGACGATTGTATTCATAATTATATTTCCAAGGCCTTCTTGGCCATCTGTTTTGCCGCATCAAGGACATTCACATTGGCTTCAAAACTCCGGCTGGCATTGACCATATTGACCATTTCTTCGACAACATTAATTTCCGGCATACGCACATAACCCTGTTGATCGGCCTTGGGATTGGAAGGATCAAATATTTTGCGTTCTCCGTCTACTTCAATGACTTTAAAGGGCATAGGGTCTTTACGTCCGATTGAAAAATTTTGGTTTTGGGATGATTGCTGAATATGATTTTTCCTGGATCGGGCAAGGGACAGAGTCATATGATCAGTAAAGGATAATGGTTTTGCGGATCGTCCCCCCGTTTCCAGCACTCGTTTTTTCTTATACACATCCCCATTCGGATCAGCGACCCGATTAGCGTTAGCCACATTCTCCGAAATCACATTCAAACGCTTCATCTGTGCCGATAAACCGACAAATGTGTTTCTCATGCTGGAGAATATACCGTCCATCTTCATGATCGATTATCGTGGCCTTCCGGTTATCGCCTGGCTTAACCCGGAATAGTACCGATTTAAGAATCGTGTGGCAAATTCGTACTTAACCTGGTTTTCCGCCAATGCAGTCATTTCCTTGGTCAGGTCTACGGACTGGTCCTTTTTATCGGATGATCCCAACTCATTTTGTACATAAAAGTGAGGATTCGTAATGTGTTTATTTGAGGACGTTTTAACCGCTTCATTACTCTTTATTGTTCTCAGTGTTGAGTCGAAATCAGTGGATTCCCGTACAAAGTTGGGATTATTTACATTAGCAATATTTTTGGATATTGCATTGAACTGTTTCCGATAGAGTTTTACAGCTTCCTGGAAAACTTTTGCCGTCTGCGTCTGGAATAAATTGATTTTCATGACACTGCGTAAGTAACAATTTTTGTGCCATATTTCCTGCCGGTCTAAAAACGGATATCACATTTCATTGTATTATTCTGTTATATTCTGTTATTACTAGATATATCGGTATTGTACGCTTAGTATTTCATAAAGGAAATCCCCCGATAAAGGGGGATTATAATAAGGAGTCTGGAAATTATTTCCAGCAATGGGAAAAAGAACGGGTACCTACCCGGACACTCCTTCGATGGGTCCACTCTCTTCCTCATATTGGTGTAACTTATTTCTCAAGGTGCGTGTACTGACTTCGAGGATACGGGCTGCTTCCGTGCGGTTATTTTTTGTCTGTTTCAATGTTCTGATGATGAGTTTTTTTTCCATTTCAGGGATCGACATCACCTCGTCACTCCCCAGCTCCGAATTATTCTGAGAAACTTCTGTTTCAAATGAAATATCCGCCAGCTTTATCGATTTTGATTGCATAGAATACAAGATAGCCCGTTCTAAAATATTTTCTAATTGCCGGACATTCCCCGGCCAGTAATAATTCTGAAAAGCTTCCATTACTTCCGGTTCGACGGCTTTCTCCGAGTAACCATATTTCTTTTGGTATTTTTTCATAAAATGATCGACCAACACGGGAATATCGTCTCTTCGGGTTCGAAGCGGCGGAACTTTGATCGGAAATACATTCAGCCGAAAAAAGAGATCGGATCTGAATTTACCGCCACCAACAATTTCTTTAATATTTCGATTGGTCGTCGCAATAATCCTCGTATCAACGGCCAATTCTTTATTGGAACCAACTCTTGAGATGGCACCTTCCTGAAGAACCCGCAAGAGCTTGGCTTGTAATAACGCCGGCATTTCACTGATTTCATCCAAAAGCAGGGTTCCGCCATCTGCTTCTTCAAATAAGCCTGTATGCGCTTTATGAGCGTTCGTGAAGGCGCCTTTTTCATGTCCAAACAATGTACTTTCGAATAATGTATCCGGAATTGCGGAACAGTTAATTTTTAAGTATTTCCCACCGGATCGATTACTGGCCTCATGAATGGCTCCCGCGATTAACTCTTTCCCGGTTCCGCTTTCACCTTGTATCAATACGGGAACATCACTTTTGGACACAATATCGATCTGTTCAAATATTTTCTGGAAATTCGTATTTTTCCCGACCAGCTTCTTGAAACGTTGGTCCAGGGACAATTTTTGTTTTAATTCCCGGTTTTCGATTCGGAGATTCTCCATATTGAAATATCGTTCTACACGGGTCTCAATCTGTGAAATTGAAAATGGTTTGGTGATAAAATCAAAAGCGCCTTCATGCATGGCTTTTACCGCGGTTTCGACAGTACCGTATGCGGTAATAAAAATAAATCCTAACTCCGGGTAACTTTTCCGTACTGTCATCATAAGTTCCAGCCCATTAATTCCGGGCATCATGAGATCGGTAATCACCAAATCAACATCGTTGGAATCAATGAACCGGATTGCTGATTCACCATCCTTGGCAGTTTTTACATCATATGCACCGCCAACCAGCGCTTCCTGCAGTATTGAACGCATGCTATTGTCATCATCTACAATTAACAGTCGCTTGCTCATTTTTTCTCTCCTGTAATGAGATTCATTTCTCAAGTACGATTTCGACCCTCACCATTGGGAAGGTCACTCTGCAACCGAGTATATCTTCGTTCAACACCTTCCCGGGAAGGGCCTGCGGATGTAGAGCCACTACTCGAAGATAAAGCTTCCAGTCCTCCCGGATATTTTTGATCGATCAGCTTAACCAGCTCTTCCATCCGGGTTCGTGCAAATTGCAATTCTTCCGCCATGTGATTTGCCTGAGACCTGGCTTCCATATTTTGTTTTATTTTTTGAATTGCAAATAATATTTGTCGGACGCCAACCGGTTTTAATAAAATATCATCAATATCCGGATTGCCGTCTTTAAACACATCATTTAAATGCTGATAATCACAAAGGAGTACAATACCGGTGTGATCTGATACTGTACGAACTTTTTTACAAATACCGAGCGGATTGGTGATAGCAGAATATTCCACAAATAGCTGTGACAATGTCTTGGACTGAACCAATGCTTTAAAACCGTCCCAGGAATGGGATGTGATAATACCGGAATCGATAAACGATAATTCCTTTACCATTAAAGTCAGGTTAGAATCTTTTTGTATTAAAAAACCGATTTGTGACAGATTTTCCGGCAATCGATTATTCATCCTTTTCCGGCTGTTCAGGGAATTCATTATAGGTGCTGAATACAAGGTGATTCAGAAGTTCCTTTGGATGCTGTCCATCGGTTGGATAATTCGCCAACCCACAACGAAGTTGCAAAGCGGTTCCATTGTATTTTTGATCGAATTTCGATTTGATTTCCATCAGCTTCAGCTCTGTTTCTATAGGATTTGCCGACGGTAAAACACAAATTAAATTATTGAGAATTCGACTGACGCGTGGCGTAAGTGAGGCAAATTCATTATGTAAAAGCTCTTGGCAATAATCCATATCTTTGTCGGGAATTGCTTTTAATCCATCAATCTGGAATAATTGTAACAGAATAAAAGAAATTTTCGATGATTCGGGGTGGGAGATCAAATTTGACTGAATCAGATCAACATCGCGCCAGACAGTAGTATCCACATGACTATCGGAGCCAACGTCCAAACCGGAACGGGAAAACAATAGTGGCGAAATTTGGGTAGCAATAATCTTGTAGAGTTTCAGATCCTCACTTTCCGCGTGTAGTCCGGTGCGTGGATCCAGAACGCATAAATATCCCAGGGGGCGATTCATGAATTGGATCGGTATCATCACTAATGATTGCGCTTTTCGATTTACCGGAATCATTGTTCCGTCAATGTTGATTTGGCTCGCCTCAACGGAAAATACACTGGTCTTATCCGGTATTAAGTAGTCATCATTGATCTTTGTGGAAAGGTTAAGGGGATTATCCTTGAAAAATACTGGCAATCCACGGGATTTCAATAGTTCATAGGAACCGGCGGATTTGGTTTCGATGAAAATTCCCCCATGATGCACCCCCATTCCCTCGGATAAGGTATCCATGATCATATCACCTACCAAATTCAGATCGGGAACCTGATACATGATCGATGAGATATCATATAGCATCGTCAGATCAGCAAGCATTTTTTCAATTTGCTTTTGTAGCCGAATATTATCCCGACGTAATAATTGCTTTTCCACGGCACGATTCAATACGGCCTGTATTTCGGTAAGTTTAAATGGTTTCCGGAGATAATCGTAGACACCTTGCTGCAGTGCATGAATCGCTGAATCGATTGACGCGTATCCGGTAAAAATGATCACCATCGTATCCTTCTGGTATTCCTTCACTGTATCAACAATATCCAGTCCTGTGATCTCCGGCATTTTGAGATCGGTAAACACAATATCAACCGGATTTTTTTTCAGGAATTCCCGCGCTTCGATGGAAACCGTAAATCCATGTACGGTATAGCCTTTACCAATAAAATATGTATTTAGCAATTCGACAATAGGCTGTTCGTCATCGACAATACAAATACTGATAGGAACTTGTTTCATAAATATTACTCGATTCTTTCCCGGCCAATTTGATTACCATTTCTGTAATACCGCACTCTTTTCTCAGGCGATCCAATATATTCCTGCAAAGGTCCCAGGGAAATTGTAACTCCTGGATAAACTGTATTAAAGACACTGATGCACTTCGACCGATGCGCAGAAGTATCCTTTTCATCCAAAGTTGACAATGTGGATTCCAGGGCCGCCAATTTGGATTTGATCATTTCAATTTCCTGGACTGATTGAGCTCTTTCCTTTTCTTTTTTTGGGGTCAGTCCGTTAAGGCGTTCTTTGAGTAAATTGAAAAATTCGACCTGTTTTTCCAGGGAAGATAGCCGGCCGCGAAGGTTTACCAATTCATCTTTCACTGACTTCCGACGAGAATCAATCGATATATTTTCGAAACCGGTTACACTAATCTCGGTTTCTGCCCCACGTTCGTTCCCTACGGTATTAACGTAGATTCCGTCCTGAGCCAGAACTTTCCCGCCGCGGATGAGTCCACTCTCAGTATTAATAAATATTTTCCCACTGGATTGTATATTGGAATCAAGAGCGTATTTTGTGATTGAAATATCTTTCCGGGCGCTGACGCTGGCATTCTGCACAAAACTGCATTTTACACCGCCGCCGGCTAAAATTTTGGCACGATTTTGTCCCATGACCCCGTGTTTTATGGATATATCCCCATTTCGGGAATAAATAGACGCAGCTTCGACCATACCGTTGATAATCACGCTTTCCGAAGCATCCACACGAAATCCCGAGCGCACATCTCCTTCGATCAGAATTACGCCCTCGAATTTTACATTCCCGGTTTTGAAATCCACATCGCCCTCGATAGAATAAACATTATCAACAATAATCTTATTATCACGGAGAAATACATATCCGTTTTTACTGGCATAAAGTGTTAAGCCATCATCGGAAATTTCAGTGTGATGGCCGGATAGATAATGCAAAACTGTCCGCCCGTTTTTCAGGGTGTCATTATCCCCGACGTCCGGGGGCAATACGGAACATAGTTTTTGGCCTTCCCTGACTTCCTGGAATTCCAGGATTTTCTTAAAATCCACACGTCCTTCTTCATTCTTTACTCGCGTTAACTGAGTAGGCAAATCGACATACCAAATGAAAGATTCATCATGGAAATCGATTTGAGTAATAATCTGGTCGCGGGTTGACTGATGATCGTGAACCAATTTTTCCAGAAGAAGTTGGTTAATTTTTAACGACCAGTTTTTCGCCTCAATATATGAATGAATCTCAGCTAATGTAGGATAGCTTTCAGGCGGGGCATTTATGGTCAGTAGGCCAACCCGGCCATCTTCACTCAGTTTGACCTGAATAGCTGTTTTTTCCATCACTCCGATTATTGTGAATGATCCAATTCAAAACGGATTTCACTGGTTCGGCCACAAACACAAGTGAAGTAAAGACCGACTACAATTCCATCCTCAATGATCGGTTCAATCATCTCCGAACCAAGTTGATCCACATGCACAGTGTGAGGTTTTATTTTCAATGGATCCAATAGTTGAATATGCTCTTTTTTAAGAACTTTTCCCCGGGAAGAAGGAATTTTACGACTGGTTCGTTTTTCTTCGGTTAATGGAGTGAAATCTATTTCCTGATTCATCATTCAATTCCCATGCAGGACGGAAAGTACCGAATCAATATTCGCAACTTCATCACTTACAAGATTCCATATTTCGGTCTTTGAGGAAGGACGTTCATTATCAAGGTGCGATTTCAGAATATCCCAGCCGCCCAATGATTCCAGCGAATCATTTGTTGACAGATCCACAATATTCGGTTGGTAAGTATTACACAGAATCTCGGAAACCTGAATCAAGGCTACCAGATTACGCATATCAGAATCGGAACATTTTGCTGCATCATGATGATAGGCGACGGAAGCTTGAATCGAATCCGGCATCATCCATTTCTCCGACAGCCATTGTCCTGCCTGTTCGTGTGTTATACCAAAAATAACAGATTCGGCTTCCACAGAAGAAACATTATTTTCTTCAATATGCTTGATCGTATCCATAAATAGCGCCGGATCCAGTTTAAACATGACTAATTTCCCAACATCATGCAATAATCCCATGGCATAGGGATTTGTAATCAGCTGCAAATTCCAGGTTTTGACTAATGATTGGGAAATATGAGCAGTGGCTACGGAATGTCTCCAGAAGTCCGACCAATTAATCCAATAGGTCTCATCCCCTTCAATAATAAAGGATTTAATGATCGAAAAACTCAGTACCAGATAGGTCAAATCATTGAGGCCAATCGTTATTATTGCCTGTTTCAAATTATCAATTTTATAGCGTCTGGCATAATAGGCCGAATTGGCCATTTTGAGTATTTTCAAAGCCAGTGGAGGATCTTTTTCGATTGTCGGCAACATCTGACTAATCGATAGTTTATCTTCCCGTCTCAACGCAAGAATCTCGGCTGCTACCGACGGCAATGAGGGAAGTCCGTCCAGGGAAACGATGCGTTCGCGATACTCTTCAGGAGTCTTTACACTCATACAAGCCTGATTTCCTGGTTCAAATCAAGTTTCGATTAAACTGATGGTTTTTTTAATCTCGTCCATTTGGTCATCCAGATCGGCCAGAACCGTGGCTAAATCCACGCCGGCGATTTCGGGGTAGTTCGTTTGCAACAGATTCCAAGCGGGTACATCATCCGGTATCGCGTAAAGCGGGGCCGTCCCAAAATTTAAGCCTTTCAGGTTACTTAACAGATCCGCAACGCCGATCAGTGCGGATAATCTTTGATAAGCCTCCTGCGGCGCTGAGGACGGATGATGGTGATACGCGGCGCCATATTTCAGGGTATCCGGCAAATTCCATTTCTCCATAACCGTTTCCCCGGCTTCAATATGACTTATCCCAAATAATTCATTCTCGGCATCCAGGGAAGTATAATTCGTATTTTGAGCCAGTTTAATCGCTTCTTCATATAAACTACCGTCCAATAAATACAGAATTAATTTCCCAATATCGTGAAGTAAACCAATCGAGAAGGAACTGTTTGGGAAACCCAAACGGAATTTTTTATTCAATTGATCGGCGATATGGGCCGTCGCCGCGCTGTGTTCCCAAAACCGCTTCCAGCTAATTGGGGCAAAGCGATTACGGTCAATTGTTTTGGCTACCGAAAACACCAGGGCCAGAACCGTCAATTCCTGCATGCCAATGGTCACAATTGCCTGACGTAGTGACTCAACTTTGATTGTTAAACCATAATAAGCTGAATTTGCCGTTTTTAATATTTTCATCGCCAGAGACGGATCTTTGGAAATAATGGGTATCATCTGTCCTATCGACATGGTATTATCACGTAATACATCCTGTAATTGAGAAGCAATGACGGGAAGGGTCGGTAATCCGGACATGGTTTCAATCCGTCTGAGATATTTTTCACGCATAGGATGATCGACCGGCTTTTCAATTTCGAAATCGAAACTCACGTAGACATTCCTTTCTGGTAAGCTGTCCAACAGCAGTATGCAGGATTCCTTCCAGAAACCGCTGGTAAACTGAATCTTGCAAATGTTATGCCATTTTATAGGGTGAATTCGTCAACTGGACCTATTCCTTTGCAGAGGACATTTATTTTCATGACGCATTGCACTTGGAAAATAACGCCATTCACCTATTCAGCGGAAAATTTTTCCGCTATATATTTTCCATAGAAATCTATTTCAATTTCAAAAAGAAACGTAATTTTCAATCATACTGAAAAAGCGGAATTACAATAAATGAACAAAACACGAATATTGATCGCAGAAGATGATAAGGGGTTTATCCCCCTGTTGAAGAGATTTCTATCGGAGATTGATGCTGAAATATTAATTGCCGAGGATGGGAATGAAGCCTATAAAAAGGCCATTACCTATCAACCCAGTTTAATTATTTCGGATTGGATGATGCCCGGACTCACGGGGGAAGAACTCTGTCAGAAAATCAAAACCAATGACTATTTAAAAGCGACGTATTTTATAATGTTAACCTCGCGTGATCAGACAGAAGACCTGGTCAACAGCCTGAAAAGCGGGGCGGATGATTACATATCCAAACCGCCTAAACCACAAGAATTATCAGCTCGTGTTCAAACCGGATTGAGGATCGTTCAGCTCCAGCGTGAATTAACGGAACTTCAAAAAATAAAATCAATTCGGGAAACAGCCATTACGGCCAATCATGAGATTAATAATCCCCTTCAATCTATATTCATGAATGCAGAACTGATATTAGCGAAAAATCCTCACATGGACGATTGGACCCGAAAAGCCATCGATAAAATTATAACCGCCGCTGAACGGATTCGGGATGTTACCTATAAAATGGGGAATATTATTAAATCGACCTCAACGGATTATACGCCCGGAGGGCCGACAATAATCGATTTGGATAAATCGGAATTTGATTAATCAGGTGTCGGCGGAGATGGAGGAGCGACCTTAGATTCCTGGTTTTTAGCCTCCAACATGGACATTACCTGTTTCTCGATTTCGCCACGTTGATATACAATCTCCACCCGGCGGTTTTTTGCACGACCTTCCGGTGTATCATTGGAGGCAACCGGACGATATTCCGCAAACCCTTCACAGGACAATTGAGTAGGGTCGATTCCATGTTCAATTAAATAACGTACAATTTTTGATGCCCGATTCGCCGATAATTCCCAGTTCGAAGGATATTCATCTGTATGAATCGGGACATTATCCGTATGTCCCTCTATTTTAATGTGATAGGGAAATTGCTTTAATAACTCAGAAATTTTCGCCATGATATCCTCCCCTGCACTTACAAAATCCGCATCGCCGGGAGGAAATAGAATAACGTCCGATATTGTAATTACTGCGCCTCTTCCATCCTGCTTCACTTTCACCTGGCCGCCCAATTTGTTTTTCATCACGAATTCTTCCACATTGGATTCTATAGAATCCATCTGCGCCTTCACCATCCCACCCAGTTCATCAACGGCCTCCGGCTGAACCTCCGCTTCCTTACTCATCATGGAAAGACCTTCCCGGGTTCCTGCTTCCGGAACATTTTGTTTTCCAATTCCACTTTTCAAGGAAGCAATTAACTCCGCAAAATCATCCATTTTTGTTTCACTCATAGCGAACATGAGAACAAAGAAACATAATAGGAGCGTCATCATATCACCGTAGGTGGCCAGCCAACCGGCGCCACTACCACCATCATCATCATCAAAATCAAATTGTGCCATTACTTTTTCTTTTTTGGTGGAATTTTCTTGTTCGAACTTTTATCCAGCTTTTTTTCATCTTCCTTGGATAGGAATTTCTTTAACTTACTTTCCATCAATTTAGGGTTCTCGCCCTGGCGAATCGATCGTAATGCTTCGATGACTAAGTTCATCATAATCGATTCCTGGTGGCTGCGACGCTTAAGTTTTACTGACATGGGAGCGAAAAATAAATTGGATAAAAGGGAACCATAAAACGTTGTAATCAAGGCAACGGCCATTTTGGGCCCAATCGTTGAAGGGTCATTCAGATTCGCTAACATTTGGACCAGTCCAATGAGGGTTCCCACCATACCAAAAGCAGGAGCATAATTAGCCATTTCACCGAAAATTTCCCACCCAACTTTATGCCGCTGGACCGTATTAACAATTTCGATTTGAAGCAGATTATCAATCGTTCGTTCATCCACCCCATCCACAATCTGCATCAAACCTTTTTTAATAAAGTCATCTTTAATATTGACAATTTCCTTCTCAATGGCCAATATACCTTCTCGTTTCGCCGTCTCAGCCAGTTTCACCATCATTTCTATTATTTTTTTCGGGTTGGCAGCTTTAAATAGAAATACACGCTGGACCATTCCGAAAACCCGAAGGACATCGGTCATGGGGTAAGCCACAAATGTGGCCGCAAAAGTACCTCCCGCCACAATTGCCGCCGAGGGAATATTAATAAAAATATCCAGTCCGCTATTTTGGGTGATAGACCAAACCACCAGTCCAACACCAGAAAGAACGCCGAGTATTGTTGCAATATCCATACTTATACCTGAATCGTAATACCTTCTTTAAGAGAGTCGGTTTTGTTGTAATTCAATATGGTCCTGATCGTGGATTCAGTCAATACAGTCCCTTCAGGCATTAGTTTCAATCCTGTATTGGTGTACAGATCGTTGGCTAAAACCATTCCTTCCTCCAGTTCTGTCAGGATAATCTTTTTCGTCAACCGGGCCGTCCGGCGTTCGGCAATTGTTTTTACATATTCTTTTAATCCCTGAAGCACGTGGCTGTCATATAAAACTTCTGAAGACTTCAACATTTGATTATAGACACGCCACAGTTCGACCGAATCCCGTGCCAGGTACGTCTGGTCATCAAAATCGGAGCACACGCGTAATATCCGCGATCCAATGGGTATATTGGATCCTTCCAAATGATCCGGCTCACCACTTCCGTCCATGTTTTCGAATAAATGCCGGATTAGTTTTGCCGCTTCTTCCAATCCTGAATATCCTTTGAGCAAGGATTCGCCAATCAGGGGATGTTGAGAAATAATCCGCCGTTCCTTTGCTGTCCATTCTTCCGGAGATTTACGGATAATATCATCGGGCACCCCCACTTTCCCAATTTCATGTAGCAACGCAGCAATCCGCAGATCCTTGACGGAAGTAACGTCCAAATCCATCTGAGTAACGATGAATAACACCATCTTCTCTACTTCCTTGGCGTGATTTTTATTATCAGGATTCCGGATTTCAACAATTGTTGCCAGCAAATTCACTAAATCATTGGAATTTTTTTCCAATCTCTGATTGAGCTCTACCTGTTGCTTATGGGATTGCTCCAGTTCATCCATTAAAAAAGAGATTTCTTTCAGCGTATTATTCAGACGCTGTTTTTCATTTTCCGCTGTCCGATTGATCGATTCAAGCTTGGTCTTGGTATGCAGTAATTTTTCGTTTGCCGTCCGTAAATCTTCGTTGGAGCGAAGCAGATCATCCTGAAGTGTTTTCATCCGTAAAAGTGCATCTGCTTTAGCACGGGTCTGTTCAAATTCAATCGGTTTGGTTAAATAATCATCGGCCCCGATTTCCATGCCATGAACAACTTTTTCCTTTTCACCATTCGCGGAAATCAGGATGAACTTTACGGTGGAAAAGGATTTGTCTTCCCGAACCTTCCTGCATATTTCGAATCCATCGATATCCGGTAACATCACATCCGAAATAATCAGATCCGGTTTTTTTGATCTAATCTTTTCCAGACCCGATTTACCATCACTTGCCTGATCAAAACGATAATGCTCCCCTTGAAAAATATGTCCCAGGAGTCGCAAAATATTGGGGTCATCATCTATTGCAAGAATACGGTATGTTCGCTTTTCCATGTTCATTTTCCTGTTACCACACACATATAAATTGGCCCGGAATTTAGTTCTGATCCATCTGTTTCCCCAAAGGGTCTTCTTCCGTTATATCTGCTGATATATCTGCTGATGAAAACAGGCTGAAGATATCCTGTTTTCTGAATCGCCATTGACCTCCGATCTTAATCCCGGGGATTTTTCGATCTTTAAGGAGTTGATACATGGTACGCTTACGGATCTGCAAGAGCCGGCAAGCTTCAACCAGGTTCAGGATTTCTTTATTTTCCATTGCAACAAACGCACTCATTTGCAACAATTTGCAGTTTATTGAATAAAAAAATTTCCATATTCACCTACAGGTCACCGGAATCCAATAGCCGGTCAGTCAATTTATCGATCACTTCATCAGAGTTATAGAATCCGGAATCGGATTTACCGGTGATCTGTTCCAAATCTTTACCGGAGGGAGTACTGTGCTTTATGGACGAAAAGTCAGATCGATGGATAAGCGCATTGGAAACAAATTTGAATACATCTGTACGGTCATAATCGCCATTACGAATCTTTTCTTTGATCTGAGTTCTTCTTTCATCAGAAAGAGTTCTAATCTGTTCCAATTCTTGTAAATACGAGTCGAGAGTCTTTTGTTGTACAAGCAGAGATTTCCCGGCTTGGGAAATGGACACTTTATCCTGTATTGGTGCGGAAGATTTTGCCGAATCCGATTTCGCTGTCTGGGAAGTTTCCCTGCGGATAATCTTTGAACTTTGTTTTTGTTCAAGCTTTTTTATCTCCGGTTGGAGATTAGATATGTCCCTGATCGGTGTCATGCATTATTCCTGGTGAATATCAATATACCTGGCCTTCTTTAATTTGTGAAATACCTGTTCATTCATATTCCTATTCTTTATATCGGCTAAACGACTTAATTCTTGAATATTTTCCATTTTTTTTCGATGAATTATATCTTTTAATTTGGCATCGATGGAAATAATCGCTTTACTTAATTCCATGACCTCCTGCCGTAGCTTGATTTGCGATTTATCCAATTTTCCGCTGTGTTGATTACGAACCTTTTCCAAAATTTTTATCTTCTGAATCCATCCCTCTCGCTTTTTAAATAATTCCAACAGTGTATCCGTTGTCACAGAATCAAGACCCCGGTACACGGATTCGGTTTCTTCCAGAATTGTGCGGAAATATTCTCTTTCCTGGAGGAGTAATTGTGTCAATTTCTGTGGGTATAGTGACAAGAATCAGCCTTCTTTATTGAAGATCATACCTTCTAAGTTTTTCATTTTCGCCAATAACTCCAACATTTCCTTGGATGGTATTTGGCGTATGACTTTCCCCGAGTCCTGGTCTTTAACAAGAATCACTACTCTACCGCTGGCATCATCCTGAACGAAAGATAACTTGGTTCCGATATTTTTAACAAAACTATTGTAAGCCTTCACAATTTTTTTCACATCGACTTTGGGTCTTTCCTCACTCTGACCGGAGGATTGCTTTTTTTCTTCTGCCGGAGCCACTTTTCCCGTGGGAATATTTATTGGAGATGGCGCCGCAACCGGTTCACTTTGGGTGGCTGACGAGGCAGGACTAATATCCTGTATTGCATCCATAACGACCTCCTCCTGTTAGGAGAATACCTGCGTAAGCAGATTCTGTTGGTTGTTGAGTTTAATCATAACTTCCTGAAGTTTCGAAAATTCATCCCGTAATGTATTTTCTTTTTTTATCAATAACGTATCCCAGACCGCCAGTCTGTCATCCAGATAGGTTCCCTGTGAATCCAGGTTGGACTTCGACTGGTCAATAGTACCGTCCACTTTGGTAAAATTATCAAGATAATCGATTATTTTTGTAGCTACGCCATCGGAAGTATTAAAAATATCCGATACAAACGTGGAGTTGGCTTCAATCGCCGTTGTTAATTTGGTAGCATCTTCCCAACTTAGTTTCCCATAATCGTCGGCTTCAATCCCGATATTAAATAATTTGGAATAATCACTATTTCCAACGGTCGATACCGAATCGACAATATAACCCCTGAGGGTATTAATAATATTCTTGTAGGTTAAATCGTTTGCCAGTGGACCCCGTTCATACGTATCGGAATTAGTCATGGTCTTTTCTCGTAAATAATCAATGACCTCATTATAATTATCCATAAAAGTCTGGATATCCGATTTCACCGTTTCCGTATCGGCGGAAATTGTAATCGTTTCAGCCGAGGCAAAGGTACTGAGGAGTTTTATAGTCACTCCGGACAACGCATCGGTTAAGTTGTTGCTGTCCCGGTAAAATGAAAGCCCATCCATAACAAAATTGGCGTTTAAAGAACTATTACTGGCACTGGTTCCCACCGCTGTAATGTATCCCCCGGATGTACCGGAAGACTGACTGGCGCTGCTAACTTGCAAGGTTGATAACAGACTATCGGCAGAATCGGTAAAATCCATCCGGTATGTATACCCCGAGTTTTCGCTGCGTAACACTAGACGCGATTTACCGCTTTCCTCGTTCACCACCGATGCATGCACCACTTCATCGCTTTCAATAGTATCGGCTGTCACGGCACTGGCCATGGCTGAATTGATTGCATCTGCGATATCGGATAACACAGAATCGTCTGTTTGTGAAAAAGTGGACGCCGTGACCGTTATGGATACCGATACCCGGTTATTGGCATCTGCATCCGTGGGATGCGCTATTCCGATAGAAAAGGTTTGATCTGCAGTAAACCCCGTAAAGCTGGAACTGGAGTCCGTATACTGTTGCGATACACGAGTATCCGAAGAAGCCAGTTGGGTGACCGTAATGGAATGATTGCCCAGATCGGCTGTAGAGCTGGCCGAAACGGTTAAATTATCCGTATTGCTGGAAGTTGCTTTTTTTACGGCAAAATAATCAGTTATGGAATCGGTAAATCGTTCCGCCTGGCTCTGAAGCGCTGTAAGTTTCGAATCCAAACTGGTAAAAATGGAACTTTTATCATCCAGTGAGTTGCGCTGGAGTTGTAGGTTATCCCGCGGCTTTCGTTCGACCCGCATAAACTGTTCCACCAAGTAATCAATGGAAGAAGTATTGGAGAACGCGGATGTAATATCAATTGCCATGACTATCCCAGCTTAAAGGCCTTTTTCCAGGTTTCCCGTAAGTCTTTTAAATGGATTGATGCTGCCGATAAATTTTGCTGACGTATTTCCGACTGAATGATTTCATAGGTTGTATAAAAAGTATGGGCTAATTCTTTATGTTCATAATTAAGAGCATTAACTAATTCTTGGACAGCTTCAAGAGCCAGCGATTGATTCTTTTGCAAGCAGGCTTTAATGGCTACATCATAGACGTAAACAATCAGTTGTTCAGGAGAAGCTGATTTCACTTTCTGGATTACGTAGGGATCTTTTATCGTTGCGGCAGAATCCATGGGGGTGTATTGCATCTGGTCATTCTCCTATTTTCGTTCAAAATTCGTGCCAACATAGGTTCAACCACTGGACACGAGTATTTGTCGCGTAATATAAAAATGGAGGTGGGAAAAAATATCCCACCTCCATTCCTGATTTACCGGCTCTTTGTCTAACGGAACAAGGAGAGTACGGTTTGTGGCGCAGCATTCGCCTGCGTGAACGATGAGAAGGCTGTTTGCTGAAGGATTTGCAATTTCAGCACGTTCATCTGTTCTTCCGCGAAGTCCGCATCTTCAATGGAGCTTCGTACGGCTTCGGTATTGGAAATGGCCGAACCCAGAGTACCTTCTTTGGAATTCAGGCGACTCTGGTATTGCCCTACACCCTGCATTTTGGTGGACAAGGTTGTAATTGCACTGTCCACTGATGTAATCGCCGCAGCGGCGCTGGCAACCGTGGTAAGACTAAGCGAATTCACCGAAAGGGCTGCCGAGTCCGAATCGCCCAGGGATACGGACAAAGTATCCGAGGCACCGTCGCCTGTGTGGAAAGCACCGGTATAGGTTCCATCGATCAACTTGCTACCATTGAACTTGGTCGTGCTGACAATGTCATCAATTTCCGTAACCAGGGCGCTGACCTGACTATTCAGTGCCGTACGCTGAGCAGCTGACAGTGAATAATCGGATGCTTGCGTGGCTTTCTCTTTAATTGTCTGGAGCAGGTCCATGATGCTCTGGTAACCGCCTTCGGCAACGGAAAGCACATTTTTCGCGTTGCTAACATTGCTAAGGGCAATTTTCAAACCACGACCGCGGGATTCAAGACTTTTAGCTAATTGGTATCCTGCCGGATCTTCGCCAACACTTGTAATCCGTTTACCCGTTGCTAAACGCATCTGATGAATGCCGATTTGTTTATTGATATTGGTGAGGGAATTTAAGGATTGCATGGCGCGAATATTCGCAGCAATTCGTGTTAGATCTCCCATTGTAACCTCCGTGTTTTATTTTAATTTGGTGACATCCATTTCACCCAATGATTTTTGTTCTTTTATCGATGTTCGCTTCAAAGAACCAGACAGTATTTCCGTCTTCACCCTTATTATCGGTCATTGATGGGAAACCTTTAATACTTTTTAAAAACTTTTTTCCGGTAGTGAAATCAATAAGTTCCATATATTATCAATGCATAGCGGATTGCGTTTATACAGGAGTTCTGCACCGAAATAATTCATCCCTTCAGATATATTGTTAGAATCTATAAATATTACTAGCCAGAATTGAGAGTACCTTACTTAAAGCCTATCGCAATCTATTCTACAGAAAGAATAATGCTCTTTTGTGGGTTTGCCGAATAAAAACAAATTAACTTTTATGAGGTCAGCAATCTTCCATTCGAAGTGAGCGAAGCGAATAAAGAGCGGAGGGGGAGGGATTTGAACCCCCGGACGCCGTAAGACGTCAATGGTTTTCAAGACCATCGCATTCAGCCGCTCTGCCACCCCTCCTTTGGATATAATCAATATGAATGTATTCCAAACCGGGTTCGTGCGGAGAGGGCGGGATTCGAACCCGCGTTCCGCGTGAACGGAAACACGCTTTCCAAGCGTGCGCCTTCAGCCGCTCGGCCACCTCTCCAGTCTTTTCATCTATTTATATGTCACACACGGGATTGATACATTTCCCGTATTTATTACCTAAACCAAAATTGTAACGTTATTGTCCCGCCTGTTCGGTCTCTTCCGCAGCGGTGGCCTCCACTTCTGATTCCCGGGGATCAGCGACCTCCGGTTCCGGTTCCGGTACCGATTCTTTAAATGTTGGTAGTTCAATATCGAGAGCTTTTGCTTCCACATCCATCCGTTTCAACGCATCGTCCAGAGATTCCCCGCCCCGCAGACGGATCATGGATTCGTTAAACCGCCAACTTCCTGTTTTTTCCGATTGTACCGATTTCACATACTTGACAAATTTTAAATCTTCATGATGTTTGCCACGTCTGGCTTTTTCGGCAAAACTGACCTGTTTTTTAGCCATTGTTTGTTTTTTCTCCTAAAATTTGCCGGCAAATTTAACCGCACTCTTCAGTAACTCCAATCGCTGAAATAATAATTTCAATATTACGGCACATCTGAAGACAAAAGCCGGATCTTATTCACTCGCGCGGCTTCACTCACATTCCCGGCTTTATCCTCACCGATCAGCCATAATTTGTATTCACCGAATTGCTCCCGACCGGCCTGGAATAGCGGGTAATACAGGTGGGGTCCGGTACTCAACAGGGAATCGGGTAATCTGAAAATCATCGTGTCTGATTCAGCCGCTTCTAATTTTTGCAAATACAACCACCCTACAGATAGGACTTCACTGATTTCAAAGGCAACTTTTAGCGTATCCATTTCCGCGCCGTATTCTGGTTGGGTAATCAATAATTCTGGTGAAACCGGATCATACTCCAAACTGTCGATTGTCACCCAGGTTGACGGATTGCCGGCTGAATCCAACCCCATTACCTCTAAATTATAAAAATTCCCCAAGACTAATTTTCTCTCAATCGGAGGATCTAACAGCGTTTTTTCTCCCGGCCGGTTCATTACATTGGAAATGGTTATCTTGAACACCACCGTATCATCGGAAATGGATTGCCAGTTCACCTTGAATATTTCCAGCGCTTCATTGGCAATAATCGAAAGATTGCCATCTTTAATAAATGAATGGGATTGGGGATAAATTACCGTCAGGACAGGCATGTCAAAATCAAAACGAATATTTCGCACCAATGCAGTATCGGCACTATTGCCGGCAACGTCCATTCCCAGCAATGCGATCCGTTGAATTTTATCCACTGTTTCGATAATCGATTCGGGAATACGCCAGACATGCTTCCCGGCAGTCGATTGATCGCTCAGGTCATAACGAAAACGTCCTGAAGTAGTACTTATCCAAGCCGTTAATACTGCCAAGTCCTCACTGGTGGAAAACCGGAGAAAAGGATTATTGGCAATGGCTTGACTTTCGGGCGCTTCGATTCTTATTTCTGGCGGTGTCGGATCAAACCTGATGGTCTGAATTGCCGGTGATTTGCCCAGATTTCCGGCGAAATCCCGGGCCAACAGGGAGACCCGGTAGGTCCCCTCCTCATTCAGGTTTTCCGCGAATTGGGGCAAGAATCCTGCTGAATCGCCCATTAGTAATTCCGCCCTGGTCAACGGTATCAAACGCGGTGTCGGAGATAATACAGTGGTTGAATCGGGCATCCAGACTACCGTTGCCTCTTGCAATGGTTCATTGGTTGTGAACATCATTGTTGGCACAGAAACCAGGGAATCAATTTTCAATCGCAGAATTGGTGGATGGGTATCAAAACGATACCCCTGTGCCGAATCGGGTTGGCAGTCTCCTTCATGAAGCGTTTCCCCTTCCATTCGTATTGAATACATATTATCATCATCAAGAACGGGGTTTTCATCAAGAATAATTCGGTGCTGACCCGGCAAGAGACCATTTCCGGTTATCGGATAACGATTCAAAATCAATCCTGATGAATCCGATAGGACGGCCCCGGCAGTTCTTAGAGTATCGCTTAATCGATAGGACAACTCAATTCGGTTTAACCGACGATTAGAATCGGGTGGCGCAATCTGGATAATGACACGTTGTTCTTGGGAATTATAGGTTTTGAACTCGATCAATTTCCCGGAGCGATCATATTGTTTCAGGGTGTGGCCGCCGTTGGAGGAATATATATATTCCCACCGACGAATGACTTCCCGTTCCGGTAACCGTGTCCAGATCGTGTAACGGGTATTTCCCGCTGAATCGCGCACATCTTCAATTTTTCCGTATGGCATACCATCGGCTTCATAAAACGTGGTTTCGAAAGGAATACCATCCAGGGTATACCGGCGGATCGTAAAACGGTCACCCCATGACAATACCTGATCAACACCGTAAAGATATTTGACAAATCGGAGGGCATCCTCATCCAAACCCATCGACATCCTGGAGGTGAGTTTATCTTCCCGATTATATTCGTCACGGGTTTCCAGATTACCATTATCATCATAACGGTATTTCCGACGTAGAATGAGTTGGTCATCCCGGTCATAGGATTCCAGGCTAAGCGGTCTCCCCTGTTCATCAAATCGTCCTTCCCAGTGGGCTTTGTGCCGGACCTCTATTTTGGGCACGCTGTGATCACTCAGGATATCGGTTTCCGTTAGAAAATACTTTAGTGAACGATCGGACTGACCGAAAACCAATGTCAGCAAGAGCATTCCAAAGATCATATTGTGCTTCATACAATCAGACGCAGGAGAGCAGCGCAGATTAATGCCGCATAGGTTCCCAGCACATAACCGGCAACACCCAACATGACGCCCACGGAGGCCAATGCGGGATGAAATGCAGCCGCTACAATCGGCGCTGAGGCGGCACCCCCGATATTGGCTTGCGATCCGACGGCCAGAAAAAAGAGGGGCGCTTTAATGAATCGCAGGACAAAAAACTGGATCGCAATATGGATCAGGATCCAGACGATCGCCGCCGCTAACAGCCAGATAACGTTGTCCAGGGCCCTTAAATCGGCGTTTGCGCCAATCA
>JAADFQ010000087.1 GCA_013152835.1 FCB group bacterium | reverse complement strand
TGAAAGCCCGAGGGCTTCAACTGGTGCTGGCGGGGTCATTTAGCCAAACGTATAAACGGAATGCCCTGAACAACGGGTTCCTGGTTTTAGAGGTTCCCGGGCTGATAGATGAATTATTGACCAGATTTGGTCGTTCAGCACTTACGGTGCGAACCGGAATTCACGCAGAACTCAACTTTAGAACGGCGACCCTGACCGTGGAAAATCAAACGTACCCGCTTCCGGTGTTAGGACCGGCGGCGCAGGAATTAATCATCGAAGGCGGCCTGGAAAATTGGGAAACGGCGCCTGACAACTGAATCGTAACTCATAGGAAAGCAATATGTCTCAATATCGAATTGCATGGTTGCCGGGAGACGGCGTAGGCGTGGAAGTGATGGACTGTGCCCGCCTGGTTCTGGATCAACTCAAACTGGACGCGGAATATCTTCCCGGGGATATCGGATGGGAATTCTGGAAAGCGGAAGGCGATGCGTTACCTCAGCGCACAATTGATCTGTTAAACAATACCGATTGCGCCCTGTTCGGTGCCATCACGTCCAAGCCGAAAGAGGAAGCGGCCCTGGAATTGGCTCCGGAATTACGGGACAAGGATCTGGTTTATTTTTCTCCCATTGTTCGGCTCCGGCAATTGTTTAATCTCCACACCAATCTAAGACCCTGTAAAGCCTATCCCGGGAATCCCTTGAATTACAAGGACGGGATTGACCTGGTCATTTTCCGGGAGAACACGGAAGGAATGTATGGCGGCGTGGAATTTCATCCTCTGCCTCAGGAAGTGTTCGACGTCCTGGCGAAACACAATCCCAAAATGAAGAAATTCGAAGCCGCCGGGCTGGAAAATATCGCCCTGTCCACCCGAATCATGACTCGCCAGGGCTGTGAGAATATTTTGTCTCAGGCCTTTAAGTATGCGAAAAAGTATGGGCGTCCTTCGGTGACGTTGGTGGACAAACCCAATGTCTTGCGAGAGACGGGTGGCCTCATTCGCCGCGTAGCCCGGGAAGTGGCCCAACGCTATCCACGTATCGAACTTTGGGAAACCAATATTGACGCCATGTGCATGTGGCTGGTGAAAAATCCGGACCAATACGATGTCATTGTGGCGGAAAACATGTTCGGCGATATATTGTCTGATCTGGCCGCGCAACTGGTGGGCGGATTGGGGTTTGCCTGTTCCGCCAATATGGGTGATAATTATGCTGTCTTTGAACCCACCCACGGTTCCGCACCCAAATATGTGGGACAGCATAAAGTAAATCCCATTGCCATGCTTCTTACCGCCAAAATGATGCTGGATTGGTTGGGGGAAACCGATAAGGCGAAACGCCTGGAAAACGCCGTTGCGGAAGTGATTCGTGAGGGGCAGGTAGGCACCTACGATATGGGAATGAACAATACCAATCTGGAAGTGGCGGAAGCGGTCGCAAAAAAACTTTAGCCGGGTTAAAACCTGAATATCGTCATCTCTGAACCATAGTATTCATAAAGGATTAGAATGAAACCAACCATTTCACAGCAATGGGCTCAATTTGCCGGACAACTGAGAACTGAAGACATTCCCGCCGATGTAATCATGGCTGCCAAACGCTTTCTGTATGATTCCATCGGTTGCGCTTTTGGAAGCATGTCCACTCCGGATGTGAAAGCACTCCTGACCATCTATCGTCACATGGGTGGCCGGGAAGAAGCTACCGTGTTTGGTTTCGGTGATCAGCTCCCGGCGGTGAACGTAACGCTCATCAATTCCCTCATGATCCGGGCGTTGGATTTCAACGACATTTACTGGAAAGAAGACCCCAGTCATCCCAGCGATTTGATCCCCGCCGCCCTGGCCATCGGGGAGCGTGAAGATTCCTCCATGCAGGATGTCCTGAAAGCCATCGTCTTGGCGTATGAATTTGAACAACGGCTCTGCGAGTGCGCCAAGCCGGGCGTCCGGGAACGGAAATGGCATCATGCCACGTTGACCCAATTTGTATCGCCCTTGGTGGCGGGCGTTCTTCTGGGACTTGATGAAGATCAACTGGTGAACGCCATCGGAATTAATGGGAGTCACAATCACACCATCGGCTGTCCCACGGCGGGCGTGCTCACGATGATGAAAAATACGGTGGACCCCATGGCCGTCCAGTCCGGTGTGTTCGCGGCCCTCATGGCCCGGCAGGGTTACACCGGCACGGAAGCGGTCTTTGAAGGCAAGGAAGGGTTCATGGATGTGTTCGGACCGGATTGGGAACCGGAGATATTGACCGCAGGATTGGGCGATTCCTGGCGGATCCTGTCCTGCTCCATGAAGGCCTTTCCCACGGAAGCGCTGACCCATACGCATATCTCCGCGACCCTGAAAGTTGTAATTGAAAATGACATTAAACCGGAGGATATTGAAGTCGTTCGGGTGACAACGATTGCCCGCGCCTGCGACATTCTTTTTGATCCTCACAAGTATGAACCGAAGTCCAGGGAAACCGCCGATCACAGCCTGCCCTACTGTATCGCCCGGGCCATTCTGGATCGAAAAATTACCAAACAGTCCTTTGAGCCTGAAAAGATTCAGGATCCACGGCTAAAATCCATTATCCATAAAATCAAAGGGGAGGCCAGTGAGGAATTTGAGGCCATGTTCCCGGAAAAACAGCCTTCCCGGGTCACGGTGCGCACCATCGATGGGAAGGAATATTCGGTTTACCTGGAATATCCCAAAGGCGATCCCCGGGAGCCCATGACGCTGGACGATCTGGAAGCTAAATTTGTCGGACTGGCAGGGGATCGGTTTTCTCCGGAGGAATGTTCCAGTCTGAAAGATGTAATCCTGAATTGCGACGATTTAACGGCCCGGGATTTTATGGTGCAGTTAGTGTCTGGGGATTAACGTGGATAGGACGGACTTTTACCGGCGGGAACAACATTTCACCGAGGAAGAACAGTTAATTCGGAATACAACCCGGGAATTTGTGGTCCAGGAATTTCTGCCGGAGATTCAGGATGCCTGGCGGAACGGAACCTTCCCTACGGATTTGATTCCGAAAATGGGAGCATTGGGTTTACTGGGTGCTTCCTTCCCGGAAAAATACGGTGGATCGGAAATTAGCGCCGTGGCTTATGGCCTGATCATGGAGGAACTGGAACGGGGCGATTCCGGGCTGCGCTCCTTTGCCAGCGTTCAGGGTGGACTGGTGATGTATCCCATCTGGCGGTACGGGTCGGAGGAACAAAAGATGACCTGGCTTCCGCGGTTGGGTCGCGGCGAGGCAGTGGGGTGTTTCGGCCTTACCGAACCGGGATTCGGCAGTAATCCCGGAGGAATGATTACGCGCGCCCGTCGGGACGGCCGGGAATGGGTTCTGGACGGCAACAAGATGTGGATTACCAACGGTGCCATCGCCGACGTGGCGGTGGTGTGGGCCAAGGATGATGAAGGGACCATTCGCGGTTTTCTGGTGGAAACGGACCGGCCGGGATTTTCCGCGCCGGAAATTACCGGAAAAATGAGTCTTCGGGCTTCGGTCACGTCGGAATTGGTCCTGGAATCGGTGAGAATACCGGAAGGGAATCGTCTCCCGGAAGCGAAAGGGCTGGCTGCGCCCTTATCCTGTCTGACACAAGCCCGTTATGGAATTGCCTGGGGCGTGGTCGGTGCGGCCATCGATTGCTATGAAACCGCGTTGGACTATGCCCTGAATCGAAAACAATTTTCCCGGAAGATCGCCGGATATCAGTTGACCCAGACCAAACTGGCGGACATGCTGACGGAAATCACCAAAGCCCAGCTCCTTTGCCTGCACCTGGGTTGGCTCAAAGATAAGGGAACCATGGATTTTACCCAGGTTTCCATGGCCAAACGAAATAATGTGCATATGGCACGGAACGTGGCCCGCACTTCCCGGGAAATTTTGGGCGCTAACGGTATCGTCGATGATTTTTCCATTATGAGACACATGGCAAATCTGGAGTCGGTGGTGACCTACGAAGGAACCCACGAAATGCACGGCCTGATTCTGGGCGAAAAGATTACCGGATTAAAAGCGTTTGATTAGGGGGACTGGAATCTCTGCGAAAAATTAGTTGAAAGTGACTTTGAAAGTCGCGAGAAGGATTTCATTCGAATAATATCTTCCGGAGTAATGAGAATAATAGGGTATTTAAACAAAAGTGTGAGCCTAAGCTCACCTGCCGAAAAACGCGGCCAACAAACTGTAAGCAAAAGGTAAATTCATGCCGTGCGTTTTTCGGTCAAGTGCAGCGATTTGTTATGTGCTGCTTCATCCAATATTCCTCGAAACGTTAGTTTTTTCCCGTATTAATGGGGGCATGGGGATATAACGCTTCACGATTCTGAAATGATATAATATTGGGTTTTTGAATTACGCCGGCATCAATATTCACAGCTTGTCGAATGGTCTCGCTTTGTTGCCAGCTCTCGTACCCCGCTAATACAGTCGGCAAATGGACGACAAGGGCAGCAGAGATAGACCTCGAGGCACTTTCCCATAGATAGCTTGGTGTATGATCCACAGCGTAGTAATCTACCCTTCCAATTTTAAACATTGGATTTTTAAAGGTGGTTGGTTTGGCAAAAAAGAATCCCATACCCTCATCGCAACTAACGTCAATAATCAGACATCCAGGTTTTAAACAAGATATTTCATCTTCTGTCACAAAGAGAAGGGGATGTTCCGGTTCTTGGAAAGTTCCGTTCACAATAATTTCTGATTGGTTGATCAGATCAACCAATGGTTGTTCAGTTCCGTCGTGCTCTACAACCAACATACGGGCTTCACCTTCATTACCTTCCCGAATACGGACATAGTGACAACCAAGTACTTCCTCACGTACCTCGTGGTCGGGGCGTTGAATGCAAATTGTGATGTCTCTAAAGCCACGTGCTTTTAGGGCGTATATTGCGCCACGGCTGACCGCACCAAAACTAAAAATGACCACTTTGCGCTGGTTACCATAGTGCCCGTCGATTCCTTTAAGTCGCAGGGCATGTAATACCGCGCAGTAGCCAGCCATTTCGTTGTTTTTATAAAAAGTGTGGCGACCAATCTGTCCGCTGGGTCCCCAAACAAACATATCCTCAAAGGCGATAAGTGTCTGTTTGCGATCGATGGCTGCCTGAGTGTGCGACCTCTGTTGTACACAATGTGGATATCCCCAAAGGATACCACCTTCACATAGTTCTTCAAAATCCGCTAACACTGGTTTGAGAAGGATGACATTCCCAATATTGGCTAGCAATTCGTGACGCGTGGCAACGCCACCTGACTGATCAGACATTTCTGAATCAGAGATATCAAAAGGTTTTCCATAACCTTCCTCAAATATCAGCTGACGACGAAATTGTTCAGAAAGGCGTATCAGATGTTCCGGATGGATTGGAACACGTCGCTCATCCTCTTTTCTTGAAGTTCCAATGACCCCAAATTTTAATAAATTCATACAGTTTCCTTCTTTTTATCCCGATATGGAGAAAACCACGGCCTCTGGCCGTGGATGAATCCTTTTCTATCATCCCGGGATCGGGATGTCGCCCTTATGGGCCGCCCTTATGGGCGTGCTTTGCTAGGTACCACGGGATTTTCCCGTGCCTGCACGCCATAGTGCGTTTTGGCACGCAGGCGTGGGGCTCCATAAAAACTCACTTTTTTAATTATTAAGAGAATTGTCAAGAGTCCAATGTACTGGTTTAATATGCTTATGCAATTTTTTCACAAAACAATAGTCTTAATCTGGTTTATTTCACACAGATTTGAAACTCTCTCGTCTGCTATAAAAAATACATACTTATTAGGATGTGAATCTTGAAAAAGGTGTATAATATTAGTTTATGAAGGTAAATCACAGTCTCCTCGCGGTGATCCACACATACATAAGCCTGCAGAAATTTGGAAAATACGGAAGGCACATAACGATCAATCTCACCGGCGCGAAAGATTCTTCCGATTAGCATTTTGACAGCTTTTAACTTCATTTATCCTCCAAAACTCTAGATTGATGCTACCAGCGTTTACGTCCGGTGCAGCGAATTGTTAGGGACCACTTCTAGCTAATCGTTTAAATTTATTATCAATTTCCAATTTTCTAATAACTTTGTCAATATTGTTACTCCATTTAACTAATATTAAAGTACTATTAAACTCAAAATTGATATTTGCATCAATATCAGTTCCAAAATCATTTTCAGATAAATCAAATTCATCAATATTTTTGATTATTAAGTCATCACCATCATACAATTTCAATTCTCTATGACAACTATGGTCTATCCAAATTGAATGAATAGTAGTGTCTTTGTCTACAATCTTAAGGACTTGATATGGTTTAACTTCTTCTTTTTTAATAACATCCTTATATGAATTGTAAAAGTCAAAGAAAATGCTAGTTTCTAATTCAATATGATTAAATTGTCCGCAGTTGTCAAATTTTTTTACATAATTTCTACCCTCATTCCTCCAGAATAGATAAACCTCATAGTAAATAATGTCATAGTCACAACGATCTTCTTCGTTGTCCCAAGCCCAATAATATCCAACACAATAATGTTTTGTGTATCCAATTTCATTAATTCCCCGATGGTTCAATTCTTTAATAAAATCATCTACAATTATATCAATATCACCTCGATCTTGTCCATTAAGATTAAAAACGAACATAAGAATTGTAACTAGACAAATTATTTTTGACATTTTTTGTGGTACCTAACTAGTTTCTATCCTGCTGTAGCGCTTGATAGAACTCAAATAAAAAGTGTTATACAGACATTGGATGGATTTTTCCATGAAAAGCATTCCCTGTGAATCCTGACTAAATATTACCCACATCGTTTTGTTAAAATCCAATGATTTATACCTCAAGGTAGTGCTATTGTATATGGATATATTATATTATCTGTTGGACAAAAAATGTGAGGTAGTATTATGGAATCCATTCACCGTGTTAAT
>JAADFQ010000086.1 GCA_013152835.1 FCB group bacterium | reverse complement strand
GTGCGTCTACCGCGAAAATATCGGTTTGATGACAAGGAAGTCTATATCAAACGGTTAGGCAATACGGTGATATTGATCCCCAAGAATAATCCCTGGGAAAATTTAGTGAATAGTTTAGAAGTGTTTTCCGGAGATTTTTTGGAGGATCGTCACCAGCCGGTACTGCAAAACCGGGATGCCCTGGATTGATTCATGTTTTTACTGGATACGAATATTTGCATTTATCTGATTAAGAAACAGCCTTTAGCGGTTTTGGAAAAGCTGATGGAAAACACTCCCGCAGAAATTGGGATATCTTCCATCACCGTAGCGGAATTGGAATATGGTGTCCAAAAGAGTCGCTTCCGGACGAAGAATCAGACCGCTTTAATGATGTTTTTACAACCTTTTGAAATTTTCCCATTTACCTCGGAATCAGCTATACAATATGGAATCATTCGAAACCGGCTGGAGCGGGAAGGGTCGATTATTGGCGCCATGGACCTGTTGATTGCGGCCCAGGCATTGGAATTAGACCGTATTCTGGTTACCAACAACGAAAGAGAATTTAAACGTGTCCCAAATCTGAAAATTCAAAACTGGACGAAGGATAATTGATTCATGAAAGAATTACCGAACGACGCCATTCCATGCCTGGATAAAGGATTTATTCGCCTGGTGGATTCCATGGGAGGGGATGAGGCCATTGTACAGGCGGCACGGGTCAGCTACGGAAAGGGAACCACCAAGACTTCCCAGGACCGGGGATTGATTCGTTACCTCATGCGCCACCGCCATACCACACCCTTTGAAATGGTGGAACTTAAGTTTCACTGCAAGATGCCCATCTTTGTGGCCCGGCAATGGGTGCGGCACCGGACGGCCAATATTAATGAGTACAGCCTCCGGTATTCGGAAGCGCGGGACGATTTCTATATACCGGACCCGGACCAGATTCAATATCAGAGCGTGCTCAACAAACAGGGACGAAGTGGTGAAATCCCGCCGGAACTGAAATCCCGGGTCATTCAGGCATTTGAAAAAATATCACGGGAAAGTTTTGAGCTTTACAGTGAACTCAACGCCGCCGGGATTGCCCGGGAACTGGCCCGCGCGATCCTGCCGGTGAACATTTATACGGAATGGTATTGGAAAAACGATCTGCACAATATTCTGCATTTTCTCCATTTACGCATGGATTCCCACGCCCAGTATGAAATCCGGGTTTATGCCGAAGCCATGGCGACGATCGTGAAACGAATTGCTCCCATGGCTTATGAAGCCTTTCAGGACTATAGGGTAAAAGGCCTGCGTTTTTCCAAGATTGAACAAGATATTTTCCGTCAAAAATTATCCCCGGAAATGGTGGCCGACCTTCGGGAAGATGTGATCTACCGGATTGTTGCTTCTCTGCATACGGTCAAACCCCGAAGTGAGGATGAATTATTTGCCCTTTACCAAAAAAATGGAGGTGCCGATGAGCAAACGGAATTCTTTCTGAAATGGAATTCCGGAGAGCTGGAACCTGGCAATATTCGTGAATTGCGGGAGTTCCGGGATAAACTGGATCGACTGTAGCCGCCAGGGAGGCGAAGGGGCAAGAAGGAATAAGGAAAACCTGGAACGTGCATTTACCTTGTAACAATTCTGACGGAGATTCTTGGTGATTTCTTCAAACCCTTAGCGATTTTTAGTGTCCCTTTGCGACTTGATATATCTCCCGGATTCACTTTTTGCTTCCAATCGCTCCCCGGGTTAATTTTTATCGTTAGTTTAAACTTTTGTGAGGAATCTATCATGTATGACAGGAATATACCATGACCACGGAGACGTCCGGACATCGCTCCCGGCTCCGACGTCGATTTTTGGACGGCGGACTGAGCGGGTTTCAGGACTATGAAATTATTGAAATGTTGCTGGCGGTTGGTACACCCCGCCGCGATTGCAAACCGGCGGCCAAGGCGGCCCTGAAATACTTCGGTTCTCTGCGCGCCGTTCTGGAGGCCGACGCGGAACAATTGCAAACCATTCCGGGCATTGGGGAAAACAATATTTTCGGGTTAAAATTGATTCAAGCCGTCGCCCGACGGTATCTGGAAGATCGGGTGATCGGGACCCAGTTTATTCGTTCTTCTCAGGATGTCATCCATTACGTGCAACATACCATGCGGGATCAGAACCGGGAACGATTCATGTGTTTGTATCTTAACGGGCAAAACCAGATTCTAAAAAGCCGGATTCTGTTTGAAGGATCGCTGACCTCATCGGCCGTCTATCCCCGGGAAGTGATCAAATCGGCCCTGGCGGAGAATGCCGCGGCGCTAGTATTTGTGCATAACCATCCCAGTGGTAATCCGAATCCCAGCTCCGATGATCTGCGCATTACGAAAAAGTTGAAAGACGCGGCTACGGCCGTGGATATTTCGGTTCATGACCATCTGATTATTGCCGGGAATGAAATTTATTCCTTTGCCGATCACGGACTGATTTGATTCCGGTTGAAGTTGCCCCGGGTGGCAGCCCGGAGATAAATTAGCCGTCCTTAAAATCTGAAGATAATTCATTCCCTCTTATGACCCATACATCGTTTTCTTCCGGACCCCTGGTGGACCGTCCCCGGTCTGATCTGCGGGTTTCGTATATTCCCGGTTCTGAACCGCTTTCCATCGAAATTTCCAGCAAGGTGATGACCAATTTCGGTGATGCACTGCAAGCTCAGGCGGAAGCCAAATGTGCCGCCTTCAAGGTGAATACCGGTACGCTGAGGCTGGAAGATTTTGGCGCCTTTCCCTTTGTGATCGATGCCCGCATCGAAACGGTATTGCGGGAGGCCTATCCCGATATACAAAAATCACTCTCTGAATCCCAAACTTGGCCGGTCACGACCCGCGATCGCCTGAGGCGGAGTCGTTTATACATTCCGGGTAATCAACCGAAATTGATGATCAATGCCTACATCCATGAACCGGACGGCATCATCCTGGACCTGGAAGATTCGGTGAGTCCGGGTGAAAAATCATCGGCCAGGTTGATCGTACGAAATGCCCTCCGCACGCTGGATTTTGGCCGGTCGGAACGGATGGTGCGCATCAATCAGGGAGCCCTGGGAAAGGAAGATTTGCGGGAATTGGTCTCGGAAGCCGTGGATGTGTTCTTAATTCCCAAAGTTGAATCGGCCCAGGAGATTCAGGAAGTATACCGCTTTGTAAAGGAGTTATGCGAGCAATGCGGACGACCAGAATCTCCCTTTCTGATGCCCATTCTGGAGAGCGCACGGGGAATTCTCCATGCGGAAGAGATTGCCACGGCCTCCCCTGCGATTGTGGCGTTGGCCATTGGACTGGAAGATTATACCGCCGATCTGGGCGTTCCCAGAACACCGGAGGGACGGGAATCCCTCTGGGCCCGGAGTATGCTGGTAAATGCGGCTCGTTCTGCGGGTATCCAGGCCATTGATACCGTTTTCAGCGATGTGCAGGACGAAGCGGGACTCCGTGCTTCTGTTCAGGAAGCCAAAAGCCTGGGATTTGATGGGAAAGGCTGTATTCATCCCCGGCAAATACGGCCCATCCATGAAGAATTTGCACCGGATCTAGAGGCGGTGAAAAAAGCACAAGCGATTGTGACCGCCTTTGAAGAGGCCACCGCTAAAGGCTTGGGCGTCGTGTCGCTGGGAAGCAAAATGATTGATCCTCCCGTGGTAGCGCGTGCTCAATTCACCCTGGAATTGGCCCGTAAGTCCGGGGTTTTACCTGAACCGGAAACGATAGAGTAAATATTGATGTCAGTCAAAATGGTTACCAATGCCGCCGGCCGGACCGTGCCGACGGAAGTGAACGGCGTTCTCCAAACTCCGTATCAGGGCGTGGACGGTTATCGCCCCCAGGGAAACAAGGCCGCGCCGCCCATCCGCTCCGCCGCGGATTATCCCCGGGATGGGAATAAAATTCTCCCGTCCCTTAAAGAGGCTCTGATTCGTGCCGGACTTCGGGATGGCATGACCATTTCTTCACATCATCATTTCCGCAATGGCGACCTGGTGATGAATCAGGTGTTCGATATAGCGGCGGAACTGGGTATCAAAGGCCTTCGATGGTTTCCTTCCGCAGCCTTTCCGTGTCATGCGCCCGTTATTGATCATATTCGCAGTGGTGTGGTGGATTGGGTGGAAGGATCTTTGAATGGTCCTCTGGGGAATTTTGCCTCTCAGGGCGGAATGCGTGGCAAGGCGATCCTCCGCAGCCACGGGGGACGGTGGCAGGCGGTTCAGGACGGGGAAGTCCATATTGATATTGCCATTTTGGCGGCTCCGACCGCCGATCCATTTGGCAATGCCACTGGCGACCGCGGTCCTTCCGCTTGTGGATTACTAGGCTTCGGCTTGGTGGATTCGCTCTATGCCGATCAGGTGATTGTCGTAACCGATAACCTGGTCCCGTTTCCCTGTATTCCCTGGCAGATTCAGGGCCAAAACGTGGACAGCGTCGTTGTTCTGGATCGCGTCGGTGATCCGGAAAAAATCGTCAGCGGCACCACGCGTCTGACTCGTTCACCGGACCGGTTATACATTGCTGAGTTAACCGCCAAATTTGTCCGGGCCGCGGGAATTATGCGCGAGGGTTTCAGTTTTCAGGCGGGAGCCGGAGGAACGGCACTGGGCTTTGCCATCTTTCTCCGGAAAATGATGGAAGCAGAGGGGATCAAGGCCCGGTTTATTCGGGGCGGGTCTACGAAATATTTGGTGGAGATGCTGGAAGCGGGACTGACCGATTATATTTTGGATGGACAAACATTTGATTTGGATGGCGTTCGATCCATGCGGGAAAATGCAGGGCATGTAAACACCTCTCCATTTACCAGCTATAACTGGCATGGGAAAGGCAATTTTGCCAGCATGGTGGATGTGGTCGTGTTGGGCGCCACGGAAGTGGACCTCAATTTCAACGCCAATGTGGTAACCCATTCCGACGGGCGGATGCTCCACGGGATCGGCGGGTGGCAGAATTGCCTGTTCAGTAAGTGTACCATCCTCCCCATTCCATCCTTCCGGGATCGGATTCCGGTCATCGTGGATCAGGTCACAACGCTGACCGGTCCCGGCGAACTCATTGATGTGATTGTCACGGAGCGGGGTATTGCCATCAATCCGTTGCGGCAGGACCTGATCGACGCCACCCACAACAGCGGTCTTCCCATCCGACCGATTGAAGACATCAAAGCGGAGGTGGATCGTCTTATCGGAGGACCGCCGGCAAAACCCCAGCTCAGCGATGAAGTCGTGGGAATTGTCAAATGGGTCGACGGCACGGTGCTGGATAGCATTTATAGAATTGAAAATTGAA
>JAADFQ010000085.1 GCA_013152835.1 FCB group bacterium | reverse complement strand
ACCGGTAACCCCTGTATTATTACTGATAACAAAAATTATAAACACGCAATTATTTGGTATAATTATTAGTTCAAATAAAAAGGATAAAAATGGCAATCCCGGATTTTCAATCTATAATGCTTCCACTGCTTCAATTTTGTAGCGATAAAAAAGAACATACAAATCGAGAAGCAATTGATCACCTAGCAGACGAATTTGGTCTCACAGAAAAAGAACGAAAAGAACTACTGCCTAGTGGAAGGCAAGCGATATTTCATAATCGTGTAGCATGGGCGCGAGCTTACATGAAAATGGCAATGCTACTTGATAACACACAGCGTGGTGTTTTCAAATTAACTGAACGGGGAAATCAAGTTTTACAAAATCAACCGCAAAAAATTGATATTAAATTCTTGATGCAATTTCCTGAATTTGCGGAACAGCGTAACGCCGAACAAAAAAAATCAAAAAAGAAAAATATAGAATCAAATTCTGTCGAATCCGAAGTCAGCATTACTCCAGAGGAACAAATCGAAGAAGTATATGAGAATTTAAAGGGTAATTTAACCAACGAAATTCTTTCTCAGCTTAAAGAATCATCATCCGTATTTTTTGAAAAAGTGGTGGTGGAAGTACTGGTAAAAATGGGGTATGGAGGTTCCCGTAAAGACGCAGGTGAAGCAATCGGTAAAAGTGGTGACGAAGGCATTGATGGTATCATCAAAGAGGACCGTCTTGGATTGGACATTATCTATATCCAAGCAAAGAAATGGGAAAATACGGTTACACGTCCAGAAATACAAAAATTTGCCGGTGCACTTCAAGGAAAAAGAGCAAGAAAAGGAATATTTATCACAACATCTGAATTTTCGCGAGGTTGTAAAGAATATGTATCGGCAATTGAAAGTAAAATCATTCTAATTGACGGTGTGCATTTTGCCCAATTAATGATCGATTTTAATGTCGGAGTATCTACAGAAGCAGTTTACAAACTTAAGCGAGTCGATTCAGACTACTTCGCCGAAGAATGAAAAAATGCGAAAAATTCAATTACATTACCTTGCAAATCATCAGCGATCATTGGTGTAGATCCTAGTAAGTATCTATTTATTCAGTTAATCTGCGTTGTGACGCCGGGAGAATGAACGATTCTCAGTCGGCAATACGATACACAACAAAGTCATGTATCGAAAGAAAATACGGAGTGAAAATCGTTTCGGAACCGGCATTATTTGTCAGTAAGTAAGCATTGGAAAAGAACCTGTATCAGCGGGATTGATTCATGATAAATACAGAGGGAATTGCATGTATGTAAAACCTGGGCAAAGGAAATTATTATTGCTGTTGACCTCCGTGTTTCTTGCTTCCGGATGTACCGTAATGAGCACCACCATTCTGGAGACCGCCGAAACCCTGGAACCCGGTCATATGAGCGTCGGAATCGACGGCGGCTGGGGGATTGACCTCACATCTTCGGAATTCATATCCGATGACGACACATCCGGGGTTAATGATCATCTGTTATATGCCCATACCGTATCCGGTTTTAAGATCGGTGTTGGTATTACGGACAATATAGAAATCGATGTGAAATCCTGGCTGGGAGGCCTCAACAATGCCGGAATGAAGTTGTATTGGAAACAAAGAATTTCATCCGTAGATGATAGCACCCACATTGCCATACTGCCCGGCATCAGCCATATCACTTCCGGATCTGAAAAAGATTCTTCACCCGCTGCATTTCATACTCCCGACATATCTGCTATTGGCTTCAATATACCGGTGATAATCAGTCGTCGCTATAGTGATAAATTTTCCCTATACGGCGCCGGGAGGTATAGTATAAACCGGGTGCGTATTACTCGGGGTTCGGAATTGATGATCGATGAAACCTATTGGATTAACCGGCTGGGGATGCTGGCCGGTTTTTCCTTCGATCCGGGACACTTTTACTTTCAGTTTGAGATGGGCATGGAAGGGGCAAAAAGATTCGGAGACGGATATGGCATAGCGCCGATTCTGGGTATTGGTTTCGGGTTAAAATTATAGCATATTATCTTGACAATTACTTATCCACACCAACTTTTTGTTGCCCGGTGAGCTTCACCCCGGTTTGGATGAAATTGGGCTGAAAGGAGGACTCATGCCTTACCTGGAATTGCAAGGGACACGACTCTTCTATGAGTATTGCGGGAAGGGCCGTCCGCCGCTGGTTTTTGTGCATGCCTATGCGGGCAGTCACGACGACTGGCAGCCACAAGTGGAGTTTTTCCGTACGCAACACGATGTGATAACCTGCGATCTTCGCGGCCATGGCGCTTCCGGCGGCGACCCGGAACACTGCACTATTGAAACTTTCGGCGCCGACATCAACGCTCTTTTGAGCGCCCTGGATTTGCCTCCGGCAATCCTCATCGGTCACAGCCTGGGTTGCCGCGTGGTGCTCCAGGCATACCGGGAGGCACCCCACAGGACTGCCGGTCTCATCCTGGTGGATGGAAGTCGTCTTGCCACGGGAGACCCGCAAGTTGCCGAGCAGACGGCACGTCAACTGCTTCAATCAGTGGGATACACGGCGTTGCTGCACCGTTTGTTCACTGATATGTTTCCGGAAGGAAGCAGCCCAGCTCTCAAGGACCGTATTCTCCGGCGTGCTCTGGCGCTCCCGGAAGATATAGGAACCAATCTGCTGATAAAACTCTTCGATTGGGATGCCCGCCACCTGGACGCGGCCCTGTCCCGGATTGCGGTCCCCCTGCTGGTCATCCAGAGTACCTATATCAATACCAGGCGCCTCCGTGTATCCATGCAGCCGGGTACGACCACGCCCTGGTTCGACCTGATACGAAAACACGTGCCTGCAGCGCAGATCGAGATCGTTAGCGGCGTCGGACATTTTGCCATGCTGGAAGCGCCTGAAATCATGAATCAGATCATCGCCGCATTCATTGCCGGAATCCCGGCTGACGGCAGAAAATACGCGGGGTGAAATGATTATGCGGACGAAAAAAGAAGAACTTCGGCGTTTCCGTACCTTCGTCCTGATCGGAATCGGAGTCCTGCTCCTGTCCGGTTGCGATGAGCCATTGGAACCCCTCGACAATACACCGCCGGAGAGTGTAACCCTGCATTATGTCGACTATTACAACCAAACCTTTCACCTTACCTGGTCGCCCTCCCGGGATGAGGATTTTAAAGCGTACATCGTGTTTGAAGCACTGCAGGAAGAAATGCTCGGAGAAACCGGACTGCACACATTCGAAACAATTACCGATACAAGTTTTACCAGGGAAACGGAGCTGAACACGATACGATTCTACAGAATTGTTGTGGAAGATCAAGCCGGGAATCAGACGAAAAGTAATATCAGGATGGGAAGCTCCTACGGAAGAATTTTATATTTAAACACGCCCGTCGAAGGTGAAGACGAAAATGCCTATCTGGTAAATATCGACGGCAGTCATTTGAAAAGGGTTACTTCCGGTTTTAACGTGTATTTCGCTGATTTTTCCTCCGATGGTTCGGAAATCATACTGTATAGTCCGGGTTCACCGGTACTGATCACTGACCTTGCCGGTCGGATCATCGAAAAGATACATATTCCCGGTGACAATCCCATCCTTTCGCCCAACGGCAGATATTTTGCCTTCGAAAAAATAACACCCTTCGGAAAAGATATTTATATCTATGACCGCACCGATTCTACCGTTGCACAGGTATTCTGGGGTATCGAAACGGAGCCTGAAAGGATTCAGTTTACGCCCGATGGCGAACATCTGCTCTTCTCGGCGGGATCCTTTGGTAATAACACAATCTTTCTTTTACCTTTGGACGGCTCCGGATTGATTGACCTGACGCCGGGCGACGATTCGGCATATTCACCCAATATTTCCCGGGATGGCTCCCGGATCGTCTTCGTTTCCTACCGTAGTGGAAACGGAGATGTGTATCTTATGAATGCCGACGGAAGTAATGTGGTTAACCTCACCCACAGCACCGGTCTGGAATTCAATTCACCCCTCTTCTCCCCCTCGGGCAATAAAATATTATTTTTAAGATTTGATGTTGGTATCAATCAATTATGTCTGTTTGATTTAACCGATAGTTCATTAACCGTAATCACCGACGAAGTGTATTGGTATACTTCCTTCCGGTTTTCACCGCAGGAGGAAAAAATAATCATGGATCGATACAACAATGGGATTTATTCCGTCAATATTGATGGAACCGGTCTGAAAAAGATTGCCGAGGGTTACGATCCGAAAATACAGCCGATTCAATGAAGAGTAACAAAATGTTTACCCCAATTATTATCAGCAAAGTCCGCCATTGTGACCCATTGAAAATTATCTATCGGTTTCATACGTAACCCATGACAACACCCGGCCGATTTTTTCCGAAGAGATTTCCATATTCAGGATTCACATTGGTCATTATCGCCGTTTTTCAGTGCAGCCTTCTTCAGGCCCAACTATCTGATAATTTCACCAGAATTCCCGCCCGGTCAGCCTGGAACCGGAGTCCGCTTCAAACTCCGCCGGTGACCGTCGCACCCGGTACCTTTTCATTGGAACACCCCGGCTGGAATAACTTTTTCCGAAAAAGTTTTCTGATGACCGTGGGCGCCTTTAATTCTGAAGTCTTGTTTTCCAATATTGGCGCCACCAGGATGGACGGTGTATTTATTACCCTGATTTACGGGGCTCCCTTTGTGGTGATGGATGAAATCGTACAAAAATACGACCTGGATAACTGGTCGATTTTTTATCTCGGGTCCATTTTCGGCCTGGTGCTGGAAGACGGGTATGTGAATACGGTTCAGGAGGCGCCGTTATTTTTTACAACGTTCATCACCACGTTTTGGCACGGCGGTATTACGGTTTGGTCCAGCTTCGCCCTCGCAGATCAATTTTTCCCCCGATCCCCCGGGAAGCCACTGAATAAACCGGTGTTTCGCACGGCCCTGGGGACAATCGGCATCATGGGCGGACTCATGTTTGCCGGATACACCTTACCGACTTTCACTGAAAATTTACCGGTTCATGTAAGTGTCCTGGCCCTGATGGGCGGGTTCACCTGGCTGATAAAACGCAATATTAACAAGGATAAAGCATACCGGAATCGACCGCTCCTGGCATTGGGAATGATCGGATTGGGTTACGAACTGGGGAACCGGATTCACGCGCTGGACGCATCAAAACCGGTGGATCAGCAGGAAAATATACTTACCAGGCAGGATTTGAAAATGCGGAATGTGTTTTACGGATCCTTAGCGGTGGCTTCCCTGACCAAATACATCGTGGATCGTTCGGTAAACACGAAGCATCGATTTTCGATTATTCCGTTATCGACCGGACCGGGTGCGGACC